>NZ_FODY01000004.1 GCF_900110485.1 Propionispora vibrioides
ACTTTCCTATAGCCGGATTGCCGCTCTTTTTGTGGCAATCCCATTTAGGAGCTTATCCGTGAGATAAAAGAGGAGATTTTCGCACAGTCTGACGTCCCCAACTGTCACTCGTCCCCAACTGTCACTTTTCTTGAATATTTTACCGTCTACAAGAAAAAGGACACCTTACGCTTTGTGTAAAGTGCCTTTTTGTCTACGGTCTGGACAATAAATAGTGTTATCCTGCCTTCTAATTATTTAAAGCATTCAATTATTTATCTGAAAGTCCCTTAAGAAATTTACCTATCTCTTCACGATCTATACGTTCAAGATCTATAAGTCGGTTACGTTCCGATTCGGGCATATCATTCCATTCTTTTTTAGACCAGGTTCGTTGCGCTCGTTCCACATCGCTCATTTCATTCAATAACTTAACTTTCTTATTTTTATTTGCCATAAAATCACCTTTTCATTTTTATTGTCGTTACTTAAATATTGTGACAATGCCTTTTCCGTCACAGGATGGGCACGGGATATAAGATTGGCCTGTACATTGCGGACAATCGGGTTCACACAAGGTTAGACCAGAAGGTGCCATTGGGCATGGGATGACCCGTTCACCTTTACACCGTGAACAATCTACTTCTTTAAATTCAGACGACATCAAAAATCCCTTCTTCTTATAAATTTTCAGTATTTACACTTCGATATTGACTTAAAAATTTAATTATTTTATTCTTAAACTAGCTTCTGTAATAAATGATACCACTCAAAATTAGCAGAATCAACTACTTTCCATCAATCAGCTATAATCAGCTCTATCAATGTTATTATAACTGAAAAAATTCAGGGGGGGCGCTTTTTATTTTATATGTAATGTTTAGCAACGATGGCTATAATTTCTACGATGAGCATCATATGCCGAATTTCGATGACCAAGGTCATCGGTATCTATTTGATTTTGTTGCTGCGGAGCTATCGAAATTTGAAGTATTGCTGGATAAATTCTTTTCAACAATGTTCGATTTTGTAAAACTTGAATTAACACAGGACGGACTTCGCAAGGAATTTAACAGTGACTATGAAAAAGCATTGCAGTCGAATTTTGCTGTTGTAGAAGCGGATTTCTATGTGCCTAATGTATATTTTGAAGAGATGGTAAGTATTTTGAAATTCAGCCATCCTTATTACAAAATTGGTGAAAACGCAAGGAATATTGTTAAAAACATCGTAATCGACTATTTTCATTTCCATTCTTCACTCAATGAGAGGTTGCTCTTTGAAGATGATTATAAAGAAAAGGTTTCGGATTTATTATCAATTCCGAAAGGGTTTTTCCCAAAAAACCGCTTAGATCAGTTGTATCAAGTATATATAAAATGCTACCGGCAATCATCCTCTATTCGCCGCAAAATAGCAAAAGGCAGGGAACTTGATGCGAAGTATTCCTTAAATATAATCACTTTCCAACAGAAAATGAAGGAGTTGCTTTTTCGCATCTTGGATATTTCTGTTCCTATTATTAACAGGCTGAGTATATTCGAAAGGATTTCGCTTTATAAAAAAATCCAATCTATGCCATTTAGCAACGCAGATATTCAAAAGCTGCCGAAGGAATTATCGGATTTCATAACCGCACATCCCCTTCATAACAGTCTTCATTATGACTTTGCTCCTGAAGGTAACATTAAGATTTCAATATTTGAGACCGAAAACAAGATGTATGAAAAGTTACAAGTTGAATCCTTGGAACAGCTGTTGGAATGGGAGTTTATTAAAATGGTCCAGGCAGGTGTGAGGATAAAGAAGTGTGCCTGCTGCAATAGATATTTTCTCGTCAAAGACGCCAAAAATAATTATTGCGGCAGAAAGTTTAAAGGTAATAAAACCTGTTTGGATGTAGGTTCGAACCACCGTTTTTATGAGTTGAAAAAAAATGACGTCTATTATAAGGCATGGCGCACAGCTATTTGTAGGAATAGGGCTCGAATAACATCCAAATCAAACTCAATCTCTGAAGACTCATTTATTTGCTGGCGCATAGAAGGTGATAGAAAACTGACCGATGTTAGAAAAGATGCAGAAAAAAGCAGCGAGAGCTTTTTTAAATGGTTAGCTATGACAAATGATGAGATTAAAGAATACGAAATTAATATGATTAGCATACTGGGCCAGGAAGAATATTCGAGAATCATAAGTGAGTGGAAAGCTAAAAATAAACCCAAAAATATATTACGGGCAAGCCCCACCTAAGGGTGAAGCCTGTCCCGTTATCCTTCTCCCGAATTCTTATAACATAAAAAGGGCCAAAGTTTCCATGACGGCCGACCATGTGGCGGTTTGTCCCCCGGAGGGTGTAGGCGCGCGTCGCGCCGTGATCCTTACCAAGGCAAAAACGAGAGCACCAGAGCGACGATCAGCTGCATGGTGCCGAGACGAAAAAATTCCCAACTTTCTTTGTCTATATGAAACAGGGGACAGGTCAGGCGTTTCATTCCAATTTTACCATGAAACACTCGATCTCTCCCCCTGATTTCCTGATTCTTAGCGGCACAATCGGCATTAACAAATCTTGCCAACTTCACAATATTACTAGGAATTCACTATATAAAAAACACCTGCTAACAAGCCGGTGAAAAATATCGACATATTCACATTAACCCCAAGCAACAAAAATTTCTTTCAATTCTATTGCCAACTCCTCAAATACCTTTAATTGAATATTTTCATCTTCACCAAGAACAAGCACATCCGGCATGTCATAATGCCCTTGTTCATTTAGTACATAACTTACAATAGTCTCTGTTTCCGGTGTAACAATCCAGTATTCCTGTACACCAGCCTTTTCATACTTATTTCTCTTTACCAGGTTATCACGCTAAATTGAGCTTTTTGAGACAACCTCAATTACCAACGTTGGCGCGCCGAAATAGCCACTTTTATCTAATTTACTTTTATCACAAACTACAGCCAAATCAGGCTCAACTACGTTTTTATTCTTCTTTCATCTATTTCGCCATCAAGCGGTAGCCTAACTGTAAAAGGCGCCAATTTATTCACATCATTTTCTAAAGCCACATACATAAGCACAGAGACGATTCTATTGCTTCTCTGCTTTAAACATAGTGTTTTGATTAATGCCTGTTACTCTCGCTAATCACGGAAGCAAGAGAACCGTCCCCGTGCTTTCCTTATTATCAATCATCCCGCTCACCTCCACTACCTACTCCCAAAATATACAGCAAAAAACCCGCGAAACACCGCGGGTTTTAGTAATTCCCAAAATTTGGTGGAGGCGAGGAGAATCGAACTCCTGTCCAAAGGTGCCGCTACACAGGCTTCTCCGAGCGCAGTCTGCAATTTAAGCTTCGCTCCATTGACGCCTACAGACAAGCTTCGCCGGTGCTATCTCGTTAAAATTTCCCAGTCGGTCCGCGGAGAATTAGACCTCAGGTATCCCGCTAAGTGACGCCCTATCCCGCCTCACGGGAAGAAGGAGAGTAGGACGTTAGCATTAAGCTGCTAAAGCGTATTCGTTGTTTGCTTTTACTTTAAGTCCACCGTATTGACGGGCTGATGGAACCCCGGCTCGCTACCCATGCTACAACTACCCCTGTCGAAACCATTACGCCCCCGTATTGGTATTTAGGTATTGTTCATGACTTTTAAAGAGCTGCAATCCGACTACGCTTCTTAATTTCGTAAAGTTTATTATATCACAGTTTACAAGATACGCCAAGTGGATAGATCTGACATACTGGCTTCTTCGCAAATTTTGCCAAAGATAAAGCAGGCCGCTGCCTGCTACTCTCTTTGCTTATCCTTAAAGGCTCTGTCCATTTCCCGTTTAGCATCCTTGGCCGCCAGGTCCTGGCGCTTGTCATATAGCTTCTTACCGGTTGCCAGTCCCAGTTCCAGCTTAGCCTTGCCTCGCGTAAAATATACTTTCAGAGGCACCAGCGTATAGCCTTTTTCCTTGGTCTTGCCTATCAGCTTGATAATTTCGTAGCGGTGCATCAATAGCTTGCGGGTACGCAACGGTTCATGATTAAACCGGTTCCCCTGATCGTAGGGGCTAATATGCATATTGTGCAGCATGACTTCGCCATGATTGTCAATCCGGGCATAGGCATCCTTCAAATTGGCTTTGCCGGCGCGCAGTGATTTAACCTCCGTACCGGTAAGCACCAGCCCGACCTCATAGGTTTCATGAATATGATAATCATGGCGGGCTTTACGATTTTCAGTTGCTATTTTGCTGCCGGGTTCCTTGCTCATGGTGGGTCACCTCATCTATCAAGCCTATATCCATTTCTTCATTGTAAAGCATATGCCCGCCAGAGTCAATAAAGTCTCTATTTAGGCAATTGCTCTTCCTGTTCACCGATAATCCGCAGCACTTCTTCCGCCGTGGGAGCTGTGCGCAGAGCGGCCAGGAAAGAATCATGCCGGATCATCCGGGCAATGGTCGACAGCATTTGTAAGTTCAGGTCGATGCCGTCAAGCGGTGCGGCTACCATAAAAAACAGATCGGCTTTCGTGCCGTCCAGAGAGTTGACATCTACCGGCGTAGCCAGACGGGCAATCGCCAACCCGGCCCGATCCACCGCCGCCGATTTGGCATGGGGAATCGACACGCCATGACCAACACCGGTTGTTCCCATGCTCTCACGGGCCGCCACATCCTCCACGAATTGTTCGGCTGTGCTGATGACTCCGGAGTGCTGCAATCTGTCAGCCAGTACCTCCCATACTTCCTCTTTATGCTTTGCTTCCACATGTAATACGATACAGTCCAAGGCCAAGAGCTCTCTGGTTTTCAAGTCAATTCCTCCTACACTAAAAATTGGTAAAATGCAATATGTTTCAAATATTCAGTTACCTTCCGGCAAAAAACGGTTACACATTCTCTGCCATAGTATATATTTCGACATCTGGCGCATTTTCACTTTAGCAAATTAGCATAATATAGCTATATTTGTATTTCTTCTATTCTATAGTATATATCAAACTCCGTCAACTAACCCAACCAGGCAAAAAAGCAGCCTCCGTTACAGGAAGTTGTACTTTTTTGCCTGTCCGGTTGCCGCGAAAAAATGCCCGCTCTACTCGTCCTGCTCGGAACCGCTCAGAATGATTTCAATCAATTCCAATTCTTCCGGCGAGAACTTCGATCTTTTTAAAGCACCCACACAATCATCAATTTGCGAAACTTTGCTGGCGCCTATAAGCACTGAAGTAATCCTGTCGCCCCGTAAAACCCAGGCCAGTGCCATCTGGGCCAGCGTCTGCCCCCGTTCCAGCGCCAGATCCTGCAGTGCCCGCAGTTTAATCAGCAGCGGCTCATTAATATCCTCGGCCTTTAGAAAAACACTCGGTCCGGCTGCCCGTGAGTCGGCGGGAATGCCCTTCAGGTACTTACTAGTCAGCAAGCCCTTGGCCAATGGCGAAAAGGCAATGCTGCCGACGCCTTCCTCTTCCAGTACTTCCAGCAGACCGTCTTCTACCCAGCGGTCCAGCATGGAATACCGGGGCTGATGAATCAGGCAGGGCGTGCCCAGTTCCTTCAGGATTTGAATGGCCGCCTTCGCCTGCTCCGCTTTGTAATTGGAAAGGCCCACATAGAGAGCCTTGCCCTGACGCACCAGCAAGTCCAGCGCTGCCATCGTCTCCTCCAGCGGCGTCCGCGGGTCGGGGCGGTGATGATAAAAGATATCGACATAGTCAAGGCCCATGCGCCGCAGGCTTTGATCAAGGCTGGACACCAGATATTTCTTCGAACCCCAGTCACCGTAGGGTCCCGGCCACATGGTATAACCCGCTTTGGTTGATATGATCAGTTCATCCCGGTAGGGCGCCAAATCTTCTTTCAAAATCCGTCCGAAGTTAATTTCCGCCGAACCGGGCGGTGGACCGTAATTATTGGCTAAATCAAAATGGGTAATGCCCAGATCAAACGCCCGTTGCACCAGGGCCCGTCCATTTTCAAAGCAGTCGGTGCCGCCAAAATTATGCCACAAGCCCAGTGAAATGGCCGGCAGCATCAACCCGCTCCGGCCGCAGCGGTTGTATTGCATCGAAGCATACCGTTCCTTGCTGGCTGTGTATGTCATACTTTATCCCCCTCCTAACCTTCCTTCTTCTATTCTAATACACCGGATAGATGGCTGCCATAGTTTTGAAAATAAATTGTAGTAAAAAGAGTGAACTTTCTTACTTCTTCAAAGAAAATGCTTACAAAAGTCCGCCAGGAATTCCTCGTTTCCGCTTACTCCGTTTTATCCTAATCCATCCGAATTGTTTGCATTCTGTAACTAAAAGAGAAACTTCCCGTGTTATTCAGGACTTACTAGGGCTTCGGTATTATATGGTTATGTTCTGCCATGTGGTATAATTAGGTAAATAATACAAAACGAGTAAAGAGGTTTTATATGAAACACTTTGGTGCCGGATTAAGTGAGTTACACAAGGAATTAAATACAATCATCAGAAAACAGGATAAAGTGGAATATGCAAAGCGATTGTTTTTAGACTTGCACGCTGCCTTACACCTATCCGCTATCTCCGGCAGGGCGAAAAATGAAGTGGATCAGCTTTTATGCGATTTATCGCCTCATGAATACAGAATTATGCCAACTGCTAAAGATGAAACAATAGCCTGGGTTTTATGGCATATTGCCAGGATCGAAGACTTGACAATGGGTATTTTAGTAGCTGATAGGGAACAGCTATTTAATGATGAATGGAGAAAACAGCTTAATACTCCTATTTCAGATACAGGGAATGCTCTGACAGATGATGAAATTATGGAATTCAGTAAGCAGATTAACATTGATAAGTTAATTGCATATCGAAATGCCGTCGGCCAACGAACATGCGATATTGTAAAGACACTTACTGCTACGGATATGAAGCGCAGAGTTACTTCGCTTGGTCTTGCTACAATCAGACAGATAGGTGGTGTGACCGATCAGAAAGATTCGCTTTGGCTTCTTGATTTCTGGAGCAAAAAGGATGTTGCCGGCATATTGCTGATGCCACCGACACGCCATGTCATGCTCCACTTAAATGACTGTTGCAAATGGAAACAACAAATACGGGAAAGAAAAAAGTACTTTCACTCAACTTAACACAATAAAGCAATTTCAACTTTAGACCAAGTTGATCCTGAAATGCGATTGTATGGTTACCGTTGTCTAGCGGCGGAATTCCGTGGAAAGTATATTCATAGAAGCCAACGACAGTAAACAGCCGGAGCGTGGGTACACACTCCGGCTGTTTGTTTGCGTCCTCCTCCGCCCCGCGCGAAAACGCTGGAGCAGAACTAGTACTACCATGCCTTATGACCTTGCTTTCCTATGCATCCTATACTTCTGCACAGGAATTTTTCTTATTTATTTGAGAATACCGCCGGCATAGCCTAAGATGCCGATGGCGAATAAGCCAAAGATGATGGCAATGGCATTGACTTTCCGTTTTAGGAGATACATGCAGGCGAAGGTTAAGAGCAGCGGCAGCAGGCCGGGCATGAGCTGGTCGAGAATGCCCTGTACCGTAGTGACGACCGTCTTGCCGTCCTGGCCGGTTACGGTGGAAACCACCAGCGGCACGTTCACACTGGTCCATTTGCACACCAGCGACCCCATGACGAACAGCCCTAAAATGGAAGCGCCTTCGGTAATTTTCTGCAGCCGGTTGCCTGACATGTCGGCAACGATGTCTGTTCCTTTTTCATAGCCGTATTGAATGCCATACCATTTGGTGGCCAGGCGAAGAATGTTGAATACCACAAAGAAGAGCAGCGGGCCTAAGATGCTGCCGCCTAAAGCCAGCGAGGCGCCGAGAGCTGCCGTAACCGGCCGCAGTGTTCCCCAGTAGATTGGATCGCCGACACCGGCCAACGGCCCCATCAAACCGATCTTTACCCCATTTAGCGTGCCGTCGTCAATGGGCGCGCCGTTAGCTCTTTTTTCTTCCATGGCCGCCGTAATGCCCATGATAGCGTTGGCAACAAAGGGCTGGGTGTTGAAAAACTCCAGATGCCGTTTTAAGGCCGCTTTCCGCTCTTCGCCTTCATACAATCGCTTGATGGCCGGAATCAGGGACACGCAAAAGCCCATGGACTGCATTCTTTCAAAGTTAAATGAAGCCAGCAAAAAGTTGGAACGGATAAACATGTTGAATAAATCGCTTTTAGTCAGTTTCTTTTCGCTCATGTCTGCACATCCTCCCTATAGATCCAATTCGTCGACATCGGAATTTGTCTGGTTGTAACGCGGATGAAGCTGGATATACAAAATGGCCAGAATCGCCCCGACGATACCAAAGCCGACCAGATTGAGATTAGTAAATGCCGCCATAACAAAACCCAGGAAGAAGAACGGCATGAGATATTTGGCTTCCATCATATTAATAACCATGGCATACCCGACAACTACGATAAAACCGCCGGCCACCTGCAGGCCTCTGGTAATAACCTCCGGTATGGATGCCAGCATGGCTTCTACACCGTGTGTACCGGCAACAGCCGCTACCAGCGCGGTGGGTACGGCTACCCGGATAGCTTGCAGCATCCAGGCCAGGAAATGGCACATTTCAATGCCCCGCAGACTGCCCTCATCGGCATATTTATCGGCCAGATGCTGAAAGAAAGTAGTAATAGACCGGACAAAAATAGTAAGCACCTGTCCTGCCGCCGCAATCGGAATGGCCACCGCAATACCGGCGCCGATCGACTGCTTGCCGACAATAACCAAAATGGATGCGATAACACTGGCCAGGGCCGAATCAGGCGCCATGGACGCACCGATATTCATCCAGCCCAGCGCCATCAACTCCAGCGTACCGCCCAGGATAACCCCGGTTTTCAAATCTCCCAGCACCAAACCGACCAGCGTGCAGGCAATCAGCGGCCGATGCCCCTGTCCCTCATCGACAACGCTCTCCATCCCGGCGTATGCCGCAACAAGGATCAACAAAATCATTTGTATTTCACTCATGACAGTACCTCCTCCTTATTTATCAGGCAATCTTAGTTCTTTATTCGGTAAATAGTCCTTCAATTTTGCCCATCAGATCTTCCCGGTTGTCGGCCGATACCTTTCTTACTTCCAGTTCGATGCCCAAAGCGTGGAGTTTGCGAAAGGCCGCCACATCCTCCTTGCCTACGGCCACCGCGCCGGTAATCAGCACCTTACCCTCGCGGTAGTTCATGCCGCCCACATTAACTGATTTGATATCGACGCCGCCCTCCACCATCCGGACGACATCGGTGGGATTAGTGAACAAAAACAGCGTCTTAAAATCGTTGTATTTGGGATTCTTATAGGCTTCCACCGCCTTGGCTATGGGCAGCACATAGGCTTTGATACCCGGCGGCGCCACCTGCAGCACCAGTGTCTTGCGCAACTGGTCGGCAGCCACTTCGTCACTGCAGGCAATGATCTTGTTGCAGCCTACCGCTTTGACCCAGGTCGTGGCTACCTGCCCGTGAATTAAACGATCATCAATCCGTGCTAAACAAATATGCATTATAAATCCTCTCCCGCATTGGTATCAAAATTTGCCCTAAACGATTTTATCGCACTGCTTCCTGCGCTCATTGCGATATCCACTAGTTCCGGTAGACTGGAAAACTTCCGTGTCCCGTAGATTTCCAGCAGCATAGGCAGGTTGACACCGGTTACCACGTCCATGCTGTTTTGATTTTCTGCGGCTACACGGCCGGCGGCGTTGTAGGGGCTGCCGCCAAAGAGATCCACCAGGAAAAGCACCGCCTGCTTATCCTCCAGCTTGTTGAGTGCCGCCTTATACCTGTCCACCAGGTCTTCCGCGCTCTCCCCCGGTTCAAAAGTCAGGTACTGCAGATTGTCCTGCCTGCCGAACATCATCTCCGATGCTCTGACCAGCTCTTCCGAAAATTTGCCATGGGTGCATACGATCAAACCGATCATTGCTATCACCTCCTCTTGCCCTTATAAATAAGCAAGAACCGTGCCAAACAGCGTATGAACGGCCAACAACCCGATTATCCGCCGTAAAACCGTCCCGTTTCATACACAGGCCGCCCGTTTCATACACTAGCCCGGAAAGCGCCCTGTCTTTTGATACGTTAAAGCCCTTCTTCCTCACTGGCAACAGGCAGTTGCAGCAATTCGCAGATATAATATTTTTCATCCTCCGTCAGACTGATGCGCAGCGACGCTGTAAAAAGCCGGCAAGCCCGGTCGACTGCCGCGACCAGACCAGGCTCCAGTTGCGAAGCATCCTCCACATACCGCAGCCCCTCCTGCAGCAGCATCCGCTCCAGGGCATAACCGACATGGACTACCAGCCGGATCTTTACGACATTTTCCAGTTGATAACCCAATTCCCCCTCCAACTGAGCGACAAATTCAAGCAGCATACCGATCACTTTGGCCGGGTTTAAAAAAGTGAGAAACTGCTGCAGGTTCTTCTCGCACAAATCCCGCACCACCGCACTAGGCTGGGCCTGGCCGACGCTAAGCTCCTTACCGCCCAGCAGCTCCTGCAGCAACCGCTCGCCGCTGCCGTCAATCAGCTTTTCCAACGGGATAAACGGTATGGCAGCCTTGGGCCGCTTAACACCCACTACGGCCAAAATGGCGTGATTGGCCTGTAATTCCTTTAGCTTGCGGTCAAGCTCCCGGACCCCGGCAGGTACCACCTGCACGCCTTTCTCTCCCGCCTCCGTCAGGATGCTCTCCACCATTTCCTTTAGCTTTACCGCCGTGCCGCTGCCGGAAGCGCACACCGTGATGATCAACCGGCCGGGGTGCTTTTCCTGCTCCTTAAAATCATTGTTGTAGCCCCGGAATGCTCTGAGTGCGGCATATACATCCTCCAGCTCCATATCGAACACATTAGTCTTGCGGACAGCCTCCAAAATGAGCGGCGTGGAGACCATGTCAATCGTCCTAACGGCGCTGCCGGTCCGTTCGACCAGTGTCGTTTCAAACTTGAACAGCGACCCCATATCGACCAGCAGCAAGACCCCTTTGCCCTTATCCATGATCCTAACCTTTTCCGTCATGACTTCCAGAATCTCCTTCGGGCTGACATCGAGCGGCATATCGACGGCACACAGGCTGGTCACCTCGCCTAACAGCCGCTCCACTACGGCAACCATGCTGCTGGCCGTACTGTTGCCATGGGCGGCGACAATAATGCCCACCTGTCCCTGCCGTTCCAATTCCACCGATTTAAGCAAAATGGCAATATAGGTCACTTCGGCGGCAGGCACCTCTATGTGGAAGGTCTGACTGATGGCCTGCTTAATTTGCAGCGCTACCGCCAGCTCAGCCTCCTCGATCTGCAGCGAGGGGTCACGATACACCGCATGCTTGTACTCCTTTTCCTTAATCCGCTTGAAGAAGGCGCTTAAGTGAAAGCTAAGGGCATAAGTAAAGCGTTCACTGTAAGCCCGCCCCAGATTCTGCTCGGCCAGGATCTTCATTTTTTCGGCAAACTCCAGAATTTCCTTATCGATGACCTTCAGCATGCGTTCCCGGTTTTCCTTATCCTTGGCCAGACGGTTATACAGTTTCTTGATATTGATATGAACATCGTTGGCGATAAAATTGTTGATATAACTGTCGTCAATGCCTTCCTGGCGCAGCAGGGTAATCTTGTCCTCCATCAGCCGGTACAGGTTAAAAGGCATGTCGTAGCTGTCCTCGACCAGCGGCTTGTGGCCCTCCGGTCCGATAACCAGCGGCGCCGCCAGCCGCTGTCCCAACTCCTCAAACTCCCGGTGATTGCGGCCGATGGCAAATAAACCGTCCTTGATATCGGACGACAGCAGGCTGAATTCCAGCTCAATGCATTCCTGGCTGCTGTTTAAGCTGTTTAAAAAACCCTTGGCGCAGGTAATCTGGATATTGGATTTCAACTGGCCGATATTGCCGTAGGAAACACTGCCGATCAGCGCCTTCACCACTTCCGGCGATACTTTGATCGATTTATTCACCCGGTGGGCCTCATTGGCAAACAAGTGCCGGATCATATCGATCTTTTCGCTTACTGTCCGTTCCTGCAACGACGGGATGCGAATAATCACCGGTATCCGGCGGATAAAGGTGGTCAGCAGGTGAGAACTGGGCTCTTCGGTCGTGGCCCCAATAATCAGCACACCGGCTTTGCGCTTGCGTTCCGTCTCACCCAGCTTGTTGTAGGTGCCTGTATCAATGAAATAAAAGAGCATTTCCTGCCCTTCCGGCGGCAGACGGTGAATTTCATCCAAAAACAGCACTCCGCCGTCGGCTTTTTCCACCAAACCGTCGCGGTCCTGATCGGCGCCGGTAAAGGCGCCTTTGACGTAGCCAAATAGATGGGACAGCAAGAGCTGCGGATTATGGTAGTAATCAGCGCAGTTAAAAATAATAAACGGCGACTTTTCGGAAAATCGCTTGCAGTACTTGCCATAGTTGTACATCATCCGGGCAAACAGGGTTTTCCCCACTCCCGTATTGCCCAGGATCAACGTATGGAGTCCCACCGGCGGGTACACCATGGCCGCCTTGGCCTGTTCCACCTGATTCTTCAAGCTCTTACCCGAACCGATAAGCAGGCTGAATGGGTCCTGCTCCGCCTGGGCGGCGACGAGTTCCCGGATGCTGTCCACCTCCAGACAGGACTCGGCCAACGGCAGATTAAGCAAGGTCTGGACGCCGGCCTTATCCAAAAAGCGAACCGGCCGGCCTTTCAGCTTGATGATCTTATCCAGCCGGAGCAGCTCATTCAGCTCCTTGCTGACATTATTGCGCAGCATCCCCAATTGATCGGCTATCTCATTGGTCTCCAGCCCTTGTCCCCCCAGCAGCTCATCGGGGGAAAACCTGGCTGTATGCTCTTTGACGAACTCGTATACCAAATCCATTCTTTTCATAATCAGACCCTCACACTAACAGACTTTATTTCTCATCTTTCATTAGTAGCAAAAATCATTCCAGCTTAGTGTATCAAACCGGTGATTGGACGAACCGGGACACCCCCGGCCGGCCATCGCGCTTTTCATACACTAATCTTGCTTTACATACACTACTACATGTAAGAACTTTCAAAAAAGACCAGGCACCGAAAAGTGCCTGGTCTTTTTCATATGGTCCTGTCTTACCAGGACAACGCTTTTTCTGAATGCTGTCCGCTTTTTCTTATTTCGCGGACGGGCTTTTCTTGAGGATATTGAGCAGCAGCGCGCTAAGCACTGTGCCGGCCAAAATGGACACAATGTACATTGGCAGATTACCAACGGCATTGGGAATGGGTAGAACGAAGATTCCACCATGGGGTGCCCGCAGCGTGCAGCCAAACAGCATCGAAAGGGCACCGGTCAGAGCCGAACCGGCCATGATCGAGGGAATGACCTTGAACGGGTCACCGGCGGCAAAAGGAATGGCACCTTCGGTAATAAACGAGATACCCAGCACACCGGCCGCCTTGCCGGCTTCGCGTTCTTCCACCGTCCATTTGTCTTTACCCAGGTAGGTTGCTAAGGCAATCCCCAGCGGCGGCACCATGCCGGCAGCCATAACGGCGGCCATCGGTTCAAATACGTTGCTGCCCAGCAAACCTACGCCGAAGGTATACGCGGCCTTATTGATCGGACCGCCCATATCAAAGGCCATCATCGCGCCCAGCACCAGCCCCAACACCGCAGCGTTGGTGGTTCCCATACCTTTTAAAGCATCGGTCATAGTATCCATAATGGCTTTCATCGGTGTGCCAATTACATAAACCATCAACAGACCGACCACAGCACTGGAGAGTAAGGGAAGAATAAGAACGGGTTTCAAACCTTCCAGTGTCTTAGGCAATTGAATATTTTTTTTCAGGAATTCCGCCGTATACCCGGCGATAAAACCGGCAATGATACCGCCTAAAAAGCCTGCTCCCAGCTTGGAGGCCAGCATACCGCCGATCAAGCCCGGCGCCAGGCCCGGACGATCGGCAATCGAGAAGGCAATGAAACCGGCCAGTACAGGCACCATCAAGGCAAAGGCCGCACCGCCGCCGATATCCATAAGGGCTGCTGCCAGCGTACCCTGCTGTTTAAACGCTTCAATACCAAACACGAATGAAATGGCAATCAACAGACCACCGGCTACGACCAGGGGCAGCATGTAGGACACGCCTGTCATCAAATGCTTGTAGGCCCCGGTCCGTTCTTTTTTAACCCCTGCCGGCTGTGCCGCCGGAGTAGCTCCGCCAACCACCTTGGCCGTTTGCAGAGCCGCCGTGATCACTTCCTGGCCGCTTTTAATTGCCGCCGCCGTGGAAGTGGTATACAGCCGTTTACCGGCAAACCGCTCGGTGGAGAGATTGGTATCGGCCGCAATGACGACCACATCGGCCGCCTTGATTTCCTCCGGTGTCAGTTCATTTTCCACCCCTACCGAACCGGCCGTTTCCACCTTGATGTCGTGTCCCATTTCCTTAGCTGCTTTGGCTAATCCCTCCGCCGCCATAAAGGTATGGGCAATTCCTGTCGGGCAAGCTGTAACCGCCACAATCTTACTCATAAGTCCTTTCCTCCCCCATGTTATTTTTTATTTATCTATGAAAAAGATTATCCTTCCCGTTCACTGATGACCGCCAGTACGTCGGCCGAATCCTTCGCCGCCCGCAGCGAGGACAGGAATGAATCGTGCATCAGCATCCGGGCCAGCCGGGACAGAGCCTGCAGGTGCAAGTCGCCGCCGCTGACCGGTGATGCGATCAGGAAAAACAGATCGGCTTTCGAGCCGTCCAGCGAGGCTACATCCACCCCGTCAGTCAGCCGGGCCATGGCCAGTGCCGGCTTGGCTACCGCCGCCGATTTAGCGTGGGGAATAGCTACACCAAAGCCAACACCGGTGGTACCGTGGCTTTCCCGGGTGGCAATATCGGCCAGATACTGTTTTACATCGGTAACCGCTCCGGCTGCCGCCAGTTTGCCGGCCAGCGCCTGCCACACATCCTCCTTGCTGGCTGCCTCCAGACCTAACACGATACATTCCGGTAACAATAATTCCGTAATTTTCATAAGTTAAAACCTCCTTGCTCTCTTTTCATCAACTATAATGATCTGCGCTTTATTGGCGCGTAACTTTTACCGCCGCCATGACCTTTTCCACATCGGTCATCGAACAGGCCTGCGTCCCCGGCTGCATCACCGCGGCTACCGCCGTGGCGGTTGCCAGCCGGATACGGTCCGGCAAGGGCAGGCCGCGCACCTCACCGCTAACCAGACCGGCTACCATCGAATCACCGGCACCCACCGTACTCTTGACTTCCACCTGGGGCGGTTCGGCCAGCCACATGCCTTCCCGGCTGGCGATCATAGCCCCTTTCGACCCCAAGGACACCGTCACTTGCTCAATGCCACCGGCCAACAGCTCGTTGATTACCTGTTGGAGGGCTTCCTTGCTGTCGAGTGACCGTCCGGCCATTTGGCTCAGTTCATGAATGTTCGGTTTTATGGCATACGGTTTGGCTTTGATGCCTTCCTCCATAGCCTGGCCGCTGGTATCCAAAAAGACCTTGCAGCCGGCTTGCCGGAGTTTCGTTATATACTTCCCGTAAATGTCGGCCGGTACGCCCTGGGGCAAACTGCCGGCAAAAACAAATACTCCCTGCTGTCCGGCCAGCAGTGCTATCTCCTGCTCTAGAGCAGCCAGATCTTCCGGCCGGCAGGTGACACCGCTGAAATTGATTTCCGTCACTTCGCCGTTGGAACCGTCCACCACCTTCATATTGACCCGTGTGGATCCTTCCACTTTGATGAAACGGTCGGTAATATCGTTAGCGGCAAAACATTTCTCAAAATGTATCAAATTGTTTTTGCCCAAAAACCCTGTTACTGTCACTTCATGGCCCAGTGCTTTCAACACCTTAGCCACATTAATGCCTTTACCGGCCGGATCAAGCCGGTCCTGTTCCACCCGGTTAAGCTGGCCGGGAAAAAACCGGGAAAAATAAATGGTGTGATCCAGTGCCGCGTTGAGAGTGACTGTGGATATGACAGGTTTCATACTGGTCCTCCTTTCCCACCGGGCACAACCTGCACCCGGACAAACTCACGAATGCTCCGTAAAGCGTCGTCATCGCCCTGATCATCGGTAATCAATAAATCCACTTCGTCGAGGGAACAAATGCGGCATAGACCCTTAATTCCCAGCTTAGAGCTGTCGGTCACTACAATCACTTCGCTGGCCGCCTTCAGCATATGCCGTTTGGTTTCCGCTTCCACCAGAAACGGAGTGGTGACCGCCGTTTCCACTGAAACGCCATTGGCCCCGAGAAAAATTTTATCAAAGTGCAGATTGGCCAACACCGTATTGGTAATAAAACCTACCAGGGAGTGAGTTGTCTTGCGGAAGGTCCCGCCCAGCACCCAAACCTCCACCACCGGATCGTCGGTGAACACCTGGGCTACATCCATACTGGTGGTGGCAACCGTTACCGGCCGTCCTCTAAGCGCCTTGGCAATCTGCAGCGTCGTAGTTCCCGCATCAAGCAGCAATGCCTCGCCATCCTGGACCAGGGCGGCAGCAGCAGCGGCAATCTGGCTTTTAGCCTCTAAATTGCGTATTTCCTTTTCTTTAAAACTTAACTCCAGGCCGGTTTGGGGCGAAATCGCGCCGCCATGGGTACGCTGAATCAGGCCGGAATCCTCCATCTCCTGCAAATCCCGCCGGATGGTCGATTCTGAAACGGCAAACCGCTTGCTTAATTCTCCGACCTTAGCCTTTTTGCCCGATTGCAGCAACTGCAAAATTTCTGTTTTTCGCTCTTCTGCAAACATATGCTGTCTCCTATATCGAATGATCGTTTTTGGATGATAAATGCTCGTTTATGATTGATTTAAGTTCATTATACGGGGTTAAATCTCCCAAGTCAATACTAAATGAGCATATTTATTTCAAATTTTCTCACTTTTTCGAAGACTTCCCGACAAAGTAATACCCCCTGCCAGCAGGCAGGGGGTACTCTTTATTCTTTCGCCGGTTTCTTCTTCCGTCGGACTCCGGTACGAGGGTTCCTTTTTTTCTTATTCTTGACAGGCGTCTTGGCTTTTTCTTCCCGTTTCCGTTTCGGCCGTCCTTCTTTTTCCTGGCGGGGCTGCCGGCGTTCCACCACCCTGTGGGTTGTACCGGTCAGGCAAAAATCCAGTGTCCGGCTGTCCAGGTTGACTTTGACCAGCACAACTGAAACAGAATCACCCAAGCGGTATACTTTACGGGTATGCTCGCCAATGAGCGCATATTGTTCCTCCACATACTGATAATAGTCGTCATCCATGGTCGAGACATGGACCAGACCCTCCACGCCGTTATCCAGTTCGACAAAAATGCCAAAGGCCGTAACACTGCTGATGATACCGTCAAACTCCTGATCGACAAAGCGGGTCATGTATTCCGCCTTTTTCAAATCGACCGTTTCCCGTTCGGCATCGGCTGCCGCCCGCTCCCGTTCGGACGAATGAGCGGCAATGCCCGGCAGGATAGCCGCCAGCTTATCCCGGCGCTTGCCGGTAATCTTGCCGCCGGTCAGGAAAGAGTCCCGCAGCAGGCGATGCAGCACCAGGTCGGGATAACGGCGAATCGGCGAGGTAAAATGACTGTAAAACTCGGCAGCCAAACCAAAATGCGGACCCTGCACGGCGTCATAGCGGGCCTGCTTCAGAGAACGGAGCATAACCGTACTGATGATCCGTTCCTCCGGCCGGCCGGCAACGCGGCTCAGCACCCGTTGCAGCACCATCGGCTTGATTTCGTCCATTTTGCGTAAGCTCAGCCCGAAAGTCTGCAACAGGGTATTCAGCTTAACCATCTTCTCCTGTTCCGGTTCTTCGTGAATCCGGTACAGCGAAGGGTTGTTGCGGCGATACATATGCTCAGCCACCGTTTCATTGGCCACCAGCATGAATTCCTCGATAATCGACTCGGCAATACTGCGGACTCGTTTGACTATATCCACCGGCCGGCCAGCCTCATCCAGCTTCACCTTAATTTCCGAAAACTCAAAATCAATGGCGCCGCGTCGCAAACGACGGTTGCGCAAAATCCGGCACAACTCTTCCATATCGCTAAAGGTAAGCAAAAACTCACGGAATTCTTCCCGCAGGGCTTCGTCTTCCTCCTCCAATATCTTCCGGACAATCGTATAGGACAAACGCCGTTTCACCCGGATGACGCTGGGGAAAATATCGTAGGCGACAACCTGGCCCCGCCGGTCAATCTCCATATGAGCCGACATAGCCAGCCGGTCCTCATTGGCATTCAAGCTGCAAATTCCGTTGGACAGACGCTGGGGCAGCATGGGCAGCACCCGGTCAGCCAGATAGACACTGGTACCCCGTTCCCGTGCTTCTTTGTCCAGCGGACTATTTTCCCGGACATAGTAGCTGACATCGGCAATATGAACTCCCAGCAGATAATGGCCGTTATTCAGCCGTTCGACATGGACTCCGTCATCCAGATCCTTGGCATCTTCGCCGTCAATCGTAACGATCGGCAGGTGCCGCAGATCGCGCCGTCCGGCAATTTCCGCCTCACTAATAACGGACGGTACCTGCTCGGCCGCCGCCAGCACTTCCGGCGGAAACTCGGTCGGCAGGTTGTGGCTCTTGATGATCGACAATATCTCGATGCCTGTATCACCCTTATCGCCCAGGATTTCCACCACTTTACCCTCGGCGCTGCGCTTTTTTTCCGGCCATTTGATGATTTCCACCACGACCTTATTGCCGGTTTTGGCACCGCCGAAATGCTGCTGGGCAATAAATACATCCTGTTTGATGCGCATATCGTCAGGCACCAGAAAGCCATAGCTCCGGTTGGCCTCGAAAGTCCCTACAATACGGGCATTAGCCCGTTCGACTACACGGATAATCTCTCCCTCTTGCCGTTTACCGTCCTGTGTCTTGCCCTGGTGCAGCCGGGCCACAACCCGGTCACGGTGCATAGCAGTCAAAAGGCCATCGGGGGGAATAAATACATCACTCATCGCTTCCGGTGCATCCCCCGGTGTCTCCGGAATCACAAAACCAAAACCCTTGCTGTTCAGCGAAAGGCGGCCTACCACCAGATTCATCCGTTCCGGCACCCCGTACTTGCCATACCGGGTACGGATAATCAGGGCGTCTTCCTCCATCTGCCGCAGTACTTGCCAAAAATCAGACAGTTCTTCCCCTTCCAATTCCATTGCGCCGGCCAATTCTTCCACGGTGAGCGGCTTATAGGCTTCCGTACGCATAAAGGCGGCAATTTTGTCCTTCAATTCCATAGAATCACCTTTCTTCGATTACGGCTACCGTTGCTTTGCCTTCAGCCGTTACACTGCCGTCAGGCAAGACAACTTTACCGGTCATTTCATATAATTTGCCCCGCTCTTTCACAATCCATCCAGTAACAGTAAGCGTCCGGTCCACCGGTGTCGGCCGGCGGTAGCGGACCTCCAGTCTGGCCGTTACCGCGTGATGCCCCAGACTGTATAAATACCGAACCATCACCTCATCCAGCAAGGTGCTGATAATACCGCCATGGACAATGCCGTTATAGCTTTGATGCTCCGGGCCGGGTTTAAACTCGGTGATATAGATGCCATTTTCCTCCCGGAAATTTAGCTTCAGGCCAATCGGATTTTTCCGGCCACAGGCAAAGCACCAGTCATCATCGCGGGCTTCCCATTCTGCCATATTCTCCACCTCACTTATCAGTCGTATCAAAAGGGGTTATAACCATTGTCACTTCAAAAAATCTTTGATCTCGTCAAAGACCGTTTCTTTTTCTACATCCAGGGTAATAATATGCCCTGATTTCTCCAGCCAAATCAGCCGTTTGTCGCGGCTGCCGATATGCTCATAAATATGCCGGGCACTGTGCGGCTCCACCGTATGCTCATGGCGGGCCTGCATAATGAGTGCCGGAACCGTCACTGCCGGCAGCAGTCTGTCGACATGCTTAATCAGCGCCAACAGGCTGGACAGACTCCGTAAGGGCGTCTTATCATAGCAGACCGACAGTTCCTCCTGAATGCCGGGCAGCTTGCGCCGCCGTTTGGCATGGTAAGAACGGAACACACGATATACAGGTAAAAATTGCAGCCGCTTCTCGGCAATATAAATAGGAGCGCATAAGGCCGCCACTTTATGTACAGGTTGCTCGGCCGCCAGCTTAAGTGCCAGCAGGCCGCCCATCGACAGGCCCACGACCGATACGGTCCGGCAAGTCTGCCGCAGCAGATGGTAGGCGTCCAGCGCACTGCCGTACCACAAATCCCAAAAAGTCCGGGACATTTCCTCCGCACTGGTCCCATGCCCGCAGAGCCGCGGTCCCAGCACGGTATAACCGGCCTGCTGCAGCGCTTCTCCCAACAGCCGCATCTCCGAAGGTGATCCGGTAAAGCCATGGATGACCAGCACTCCATGCTCCCCGCCCGGCAGAAGAAACGGCTCAGCCCCCTTCATAATCAAAACCATCCCTCCACCCAGTACGCAGTGTCCGGCCGGACTCCCCGGTGTTATTACCATAGTGAGCCGGACCGTTAGCTGCGCAGTGCTTATCTATAACCGGTATCTTACTTATAGCCTGTCCGGTATATTTTGTTCTCATTATACCATTTACAGGAATTTTTATGAAGAAAAAACGCCAGACCGGTTAATGTCTGGCGTTAGTATTACAGGATAAAACTTTTTGCAAAGCTAGTATCAGGAAATCCTAGCTAAAATCAAAGTAACAATGCCGAACAAACAGCCCAGCACCATCGTTACTCTGGCCAATTGTTCATCAAGTCCCTTGCGGCGACCGCCAAAAAAAGACTCGGCGCCACCGGCAATCGAACCGGACAAACCGGCGCTTTTACCGGACTGTAACACGACGGAAATAATTAACGCAATAGAAATGATCGCTTCCAGGATCATTAATGCTGTAACCATAATCAACCTGCACCTCTCTAACATTCGCACTCTATATCACTGTATTTCATTGTATCACAAATAAAATACCCTTGGCAACTTAATAGTAGTCACACGATTAGTATAAGCAAAAAGCCGCCGGAATATCCGGCAGCTTTTTATCAGCGCGCTTATTTCAGGTTGTAAAATACGTCGCGGCCTAAGTATTGTGCAGTGGAACCAAGTTGTTCCTCAATGCGGAGCAATTGGTTGTATTTTGCCACACGGTCGGTACGGCTCGGGGCACCGGTTTTGATCTGACCGGCATTCAACGCAACGGCAAGATCAGCAATGGTTGCATCCTCGGTTTCACCGGAACGGTGGGATACAACAGCAGTGTAACCGGCACGGTTTGCCATCTGGATCGCATCCAAGGTTTCAGTCAGCGAACCGATCTGATTAACCTTGATCAGGATGGAGTTGGCAGTACCCGTTTCAATGCCCCTCTTCAAACGAACGACATTAGTTACAAAGAGATCATCGCCAACCAACTGAATCTTGTCACCAAGTGCATCAGTCAGCATTTTCCAGCCTTCCCAATCTTCCTCAGCCATGCCGTCTTCCAGGGAGATGATCGGATACTTTTCAACAAAGCCTTTCCACATATCCACTAATTGAGCGCGGCTCATCTTAGTACCGGACTTCGGTTGAATATAGCACTGTTCTTTCTCATTCCACCACTCGGAAGAAGCTGCGTCAATGGCGATCATGAAGTCTTCGCCCGGCTTGTAGCCTGCGTCGGTAATCGCTTTAACAATAACCTTAAGCGCATCTTCATCGGCACCAAGGTTAGGTGCATAACCGCCTTCGTCGCCTACACCGGCAGCCGGTGTGCCATTCTCTTTTAGAGTCTTTTTCAGGGTATGGAATACTTCTGCGCAGCAACGCAGTGCTTCACGGAAAGACGTAGCGGCAACCGGCATAACCATGAATTCCTGAATCTCCACATTGTTGGTTGCGTGTGCACCGCCATTTAAGATGTTCATCATCGGCACCGGCAATTGTTTGCCGTTGAAGCCGCCAAGATATTGATAGAGCGGCAGGCCCAGGGAAGCTGCTGCTGCTTTCGCTACAGCCATGGACACGCCAAGAATAGCGTTGGCACCAAGTTTTGCTTTATTCGGAGTTCCGTCAAGCTCGATCATCGCGTTGTCAATACCGACTTGATCAAGAGCATCGAAGCCAATGATTTCCGGTGCGATCACATCGTTTACGTTTTCTACGGCTTTGGTAACACCTTTGCCCAGGTAGCGGCCTTTGTCGCCGTCACGAAGTTCAACGGCTTCATAAATACCGGTGGAAGCTCCGGAGGGAACAGCAGCACGGCCTAAGGTGCCGTCTTCCAAATATACGTCGACTTCAACAGTCGGGTTACCGCGGGAGTCCAGAATTTCACGAGCTAAAATATCGGTAATAATTGTTGACATAGATGAGTAGCCTCCTTATTTTTCATAAAGCTATATGGCAGTAAGCCATAGTAGACAGCATTATTTTACCAGGTTTTTGCCGGTCATATCGGCAGGCACGCTGATGCCTACCAAGTTCAGCATGGTCGGCGCAATATCCGCCAGGCTGCCTTCCCGCAAAGTCACCTGACGATGCTTTTCCGAAACCAGAATAAACGGCACCGGATTGGTCGTATGGGCGGTAAAGGGCGCGCCCGTTTGAGGGTCAACCATCATTTCTGCATTGCCATGGTCGGCGGTAATGCAGGTAATGCCACCCTGCTCCTTCATAGCTTCCGCCACGCGGCCCACGCAGGCGTCAACCGTTTCCACCGCTTTCACGGCTGCTTCAAACACACCGGTATGGCCAACCATATCGCCATTGGCAAAGTTTAGAATAATCAGGTCATGCTTACCGGATTTGATTTCCGCTACCACTTTATCGGTAACTTCCAAGGCACTCATGTCCGGTTTCAAATCATAGGTAGCCACTTTCGGCGAAGGAATCAGAATGCGTTCTTCCCCTTCACTCGGTTTTTCTTCGCCGCCGTTAAAGAAGAAAGTAACATGGGCGTATTTTTCGGTTTCCGCAATGCGCAGCTGTTTCAGGCCGGCAGCGGCAAACACTTCGCCTAAGGTATTTTTCAATTGCTGCGGTTTATAAGCCACTTCCACCGGCAACGTTTCATCGTATTGCGTCATAGTAGCAAAATAGAGCGGCATAAAGCCGTTACGGCGGGTAAACCCGTCAAAAGCCGGATCGACAAAGGTGCGGGTCAGTTCCCGGCCCCGGTCGGGACGGAAGTTGAAAAAAATCGCTCCGTCGTTGGCTTTCACCTGGCTGTTGCCAGAGGCAGTAATGACTGTCGGCAATACGAATTCGTCGGTCTGCTCCCGTTTGTAGGAAAGCTCAACCGCTTCTCTGGCGGTGGCGGCTTTTTCGCCTTCGCCGTATACAAGCGCGGCATAAGCCTTTTCCACCCGTTCCCAACGTTTATCACGGTCCATAGCATAGTAGCGTCCCGAAACAGTAGCAATTTTGCCTACGCCGATTTCGGCCAGCTTGGCTTCCAATTCGTCGATAAACCCAAGAGCACTGGAAGGAGGAACGTCGCGGCCATCCAGGAAAGTATGTACGTATACTTCGGTCAATTGGTACTTTTTCGCCAGCTCCAATAGCGCATACAAATGCGTATTATGGCTGTGCACACCGCCATCGGACAACAGTCCCATCAGGTGCAGGGCACCGCCGGCCGCTTTGGTTTTCTCAATAATGTCGCACAGTACCGGATTGGTGAAAAAGTCTTTATCACGAATGGCTTTGGTAATGCGGGTCAGTTCCTGATAAACAACCCGGCCGGCGCCAATATTCAAATGGCCCACTTCCGAATTGCCCATCTGACCCTCCGGCAAGCCTACCGCTTCACCGGAGCATGCCAAAGTCGTGGAAGGATATGTTTCGTTTAAAAGGCTCAAATGCGGTGTTTTGGCTTGAACAATAGCATTTGAAGAGTCGTTGGCACAACCTAAACCCCACCCGTCCATAATAACAAGTGCGATAGGTGATTGTAACTTGCTCACGCCGTCACTCCCATTTCCATATGTTTTACTTAAAATTTAACAATTTTGCTGAAGCCGGCTGCATCCAAAGCTGCGCCGCCTACCAGAGCACCGTCGATATCGCTCTTGGCCATCAATTCAGCAATGTTATCGGCTTTTACACTGCCGCCGTACTGAATTCTGACCTTAGCTGCGCTGTCGGCGCCAAATTTTTCGGCTACCGTTTTACGGATAAAGGTGCATACGGCATTGGCATCATCGGAAGAAGCCGTACGGCCTGTACCGATCGCCCATACCGGTTCGTAAGCGATAACCAGTCCGGCTACCTGTTCGCCAGTTAATCCGTCAAGACCTGCTACTACCTGGCCGCCAACCACTTTTTCCGTAATGCCGGCTTCCCGCTCTTCCAGCGATTCGCCAACACAAACGATCGGCACAATACCGTTAGCCAAAGCAGCTTTGGTACGTTTATTGACGCCTTCATCGGTTTCACCGAAATACTGACGGCGTTCCGAGTGGCCGATCAGGGTATATTCAGCTCCAACGTCTTTTAGCATAGCCGGGGAGATTTCACCGGTAAAAGCACCTTTTGCTTCCCAGTGAATATTTTGCGCGCCTAATTTGATATTGGTTCCGGCCAAAGCTTCTTTTACCGAAGCCAAAATGGTGAATACAGGGCAAACCACGATGTCTACATCTTTCGCATCGCTTACCAGAGCGCTCAGTTCTTTAGCCAGAGCAACACCTTCCGCCGTGGTTTTATTCATTTTCCAGTTGCCGGCAATGATCGGTTTACGCATAATCATTCCACCTCCAAATTTAGTAAGCTGCACCCCGCCGCCAGGCGGGGCACAAGCACCATGACAGTCTTATTTATCCTGCAGTGCGGCAATACCGGGAAGTACTTTGCCTTCCAGATATTCCAGCGAGGCGCCGCCGCCTGTGGAAATATGGGTGATTTTATCGGAAAGACCTACTTTTTGCAGCGCTGCGATCGAGTCGCCGCCGCCGACAATGCTGGTGGCATCTGAATCGGCTACTGCTTTGGCTACCGCTTTGGTACCGGCAGCAAAGGCATCCATTTCAAATACGCCCATCGGTCCGTTCCAAACAACCGTCTTAGCACCTTCCAAGGCTTTGGCAAAGGCTTCGGCCGATTTCGGTCCGATATCCAAGGCCATCCATTCGTCCGGAATGGCGTCAAGGCCGACTACTTTATGTTCGGCATCGGCGGCAAACTTGTCGGCTACGACCATGTCGGTCGGCAGCAACAGATTGACGTCCTGTTCTTTAGCCTGAACGATCAGAGATTTAGCCAGGTCCAGCTTTTCTGTTTCCACTAAGGATTTACCGGTCGAATAGCCCTGAGCCGCTACGAAGGTATTGGCCATCCCGCCGCCGATAATCAAAGTATCCACTTTTTTCAGCAGATTTTCGATTACGCCGATTTTATCGGATACTTTAGCACCGCCAATAATAGCGACAAACGGACGGACAGGGTTGGCAACCGCCTGACCAACGAACTTAATTTCTTTTTCCATCAGGAAGCCGGCAACCATCGGCAAATGCTTAGTTACACCTTCTACCGAGGCATGGGCGCGATGGGACACACCGAACGCATCATTTACACCGACATCAGCCAGTTTGGCCAATTTCTCAGCAAACTCGGCGCCGTTCTTTTCTTCTTCCTTGTGATATCTGAGGTTTTCCAGCAGCAATACTTCGCCGGGTTTTAACGCGGCAGACATCTTTTCGGCTTGTTCGCCCACGCAGTCGGGAGCGAATTTGACTTCGCGGCCGAGCAGCTCAGCCAGGCGCTTAGCCACAGGCGCTACGGTAAATTCAGGCACCGGCTGTCCTTTCGGACGGCCCAGATGGCAGCCGATTACCAGGGATGCACCTTTTTCCAACAGATAGTTCAGCGTCGGCAGCGTAGCCGTAATGCGAGTATCGTTGGTGATATTGCCTTCTTTGTCCATGGGAACGTTGTAGTCAACACGGATGAATACCCGTTTGCCGGCTACATCAATATCGCGGATAGACTTTTTATTCACGTTCTTACCTCCTAAAAAGGGTCACAGCATATAGTGTGACCCTTCCTTTGGTTAATTAATACTATTAATTGTCGCCCTATCCCTTAAGCGGGATATTGTTTTGCTGCAACTTATTTAATTTCTGCGAAGTATTTAATGGTGCGAACCATTTGGCTCACATAGCTATTTTCGTTGTCATACCAGGATACAACCTGAACCTGGGTAGTGCCATTGTCCAGCGGAGCAACCATGGTTTGAGTAGCGTCGAACAGCGAACCGAATCTGATACCAACGATATCGCTGGATACCAGTTCGTCTTCAGTGTAACCATAAGATTCAGTCGCAGCTGCTTTCATAGCGGCATTAATCTGGTCCTTGGTAACAGCGCCTTCTACTACGGCAATCAGGATGGTGGTGGAACCGGTAGGAGTCGGAACGCGTTGAGCGGAACCGATCAGTTTACCGTTCAATTCAGGAATAACCAAGCCGATAGCTTTTGCAGCGCCGGTGGAGTTAGGAACGATGTTGATTGCAGCGGCACGGGATCTTCTCAGGTCGCCATTTCTCTGCGGGCCGTCCAGAGTCATCTGGTCGCCAGTGTAAGCATGGATAGTGGACATGATACCGCTCTTAATCGGTGCCAATTTGTGCAGTGCCAAAGCCATCGGAGCCAGGCAGTTGGTGGTGCAGGAAGCTGCCGAAATAACAGTGTCGCTGGCTTTCAAAGTGTCATGGTTTACATTGTAAACGATAGTAGGCAGGTCGTTACCGGCCGGAGCGGAGATAACAACTTTCTTAGCGCCTGCTTTAACGTGAGCGGAAGCTTTTTCTTTGGAAGTGTAGAAACCGGTGCACTCAAGTACAACGTCTACGCCGATTTCGCCCCAAGGCAATTCGTCAGCTTTTGCTTTTGCATAAATTTTGATGGTTTTGCCGTTAACAGTGATGGAGTCTTCACCTGCAGTTACTTTGTCAGCAAATGCGTAAGTACCTTGAGTGGAATCATATTTTAACAGGTGTGCAAGAACTTTAGGGCTGGTCAAGTCATTGATTGCAACAACTTCATATCCTTCCGCTCCGAACATTTGCCGAAATGCCAGACGTCCAATACGTCCAAAACCATTGATCGCTACTTTTACTGCCATTGTAAAAATACCCCCATATTTTTTTTATTTTTTTATTTATACTTAACGGTTTTTATTAGAAACCGCTAACACCGACATAGATCGCGGATTGCCAGAGCCGCCGCTTCATCCAGTACCAGTACATCCTGCCGTCCGGCCCGGACTACCGCCACAATCGCCTCGGCCTTATCCCGGCCGCCGGCAACGGCAATCACCGTACCAACTCCCGATAAATCCTCCAACCGGAGACCGACACTGTTAGTCACATAGACCGGTTTGCCCTCCAGCGTGCAATAATGCCCCAACGTTTCGCCAACAGCACCGCGGCGTAAGATTTCCTGCACGGTCTGTTTATCCAGTCCGCGGCGCAGGGCCATTTTTTCCGCCCGGCCAATACTATGGACCAGAATATCCGCTTTTTTAATCATCTGCGCTACCGCCGGCAAATTGGAGTCACTGGTTAGGATAGCTTCCGCCACCTGTTCGCTGACCACTTCCGGCACATGCAACAAGCGGTAACTGCCGCCCAGTTTGGCAGCCATTCTGGCTGCGATGGTATTAGCCTGGTACTCCATTTTTTCACCCAGACCGCCCCGGGCCGCCACTACCGTTGTCGTCGGCTGCTTGACGTAAATGCCTTCGGCAATCATCGCCATGGTTGAACCACCACTAACCGCAATGGTTATGTGATCTTTCAGATATTCTGCCAGCACACCGGCTGCCACCCGGCCCAGCTCACGCTGCACCATCGGTTCGGTGTCACTGTCACCGGGGATGACGATCACTCGTTTGATACCCAGCTTTTGCGATAATTCCTGTTCCAGCGAAGAGAATCCGTGCAACAGACGCACATATTCGCCAATGTCCTGCAGGCTGGCTTCCCCTTCCGGCGTCACCCGCATGCCCATCAGCGAAAATTCAACCATTCCTGCTTCTTTAAGAAAATCCACCTGGACCCGGACCGCCCGTTCGCCAATGCCCAGTATACCGGCCAGCGCCCGACGGCCAATCGGCTCATTATAGCGGATGTTACGCAGAATGTTGTACCGATCTTCCATCGTATGTATTAAATCAGGAGCAAATTTGCGATGCAGTTGCACAATTTTTTCCAAGGCCATGTCCCCTCCGGGACGTTTTGTGTCCCATAGGGGAATAATGCGTCCCATCATTATCAAAAAAATTTATCCAACCACATTTTCCATAGTATAACTTTTTCTCTTCACTTATGATCATTTCGCCATAAACTTAGCAAATCCTTCTTGTTTAAACAAAATTTTATGAGGAATCGCTACTATTTTTTCCTGGATTTCCTGGCTTTATGCAAGCAAACTGCAACAAAAGCAATGCCGCCATCCGTGAGGTCCGGCTGAACCTCAACCGGATAACGGCATTGTTCTTTATGACTTTATAACTTTTAAGCGATTGCCTGTTTGATGAGTGTAATCGGATGGACGGCTTTCAGTCCGGAGCCATGGGTAAGCTGCATCCGGCAGGTGCCGCAGTCGGAAGCCAACAGGTTGACTTTGCTTTCTTTGATCTTCTCAAATAAAGCGCTGCCGACCTTCATGGAAATGTCGTATTTTTCTTCCTTCATGCCATAGCTGCCGGAAATACCGCAGCAGCCGGCATCGGCATCAATGACTTCCAGACCGGGAACAATTTCCATCAGATCAATGCTCGGCCGGCCAATTCCCTGGGCCCGCAAATGGCACGGCGCATGATAGACAATCCGTTCCTTGATCGGTTTGAATTTCAGATTTAATTTTCCTTGATTATATAGATCCAGCAAAAATTCAGTAGCATTGTACAGATATTTGGCAACTTCTTCCGTACCCGGGATATCGAACAGCTCCTGATATTCCTGTTGCAGCATCAAATGACAGCTTGTGCAGCAGGTAACCACCGGAATCTTACGTTCAGCCCATTTCTTTAATTCATTAACATTGACATGGGCATTTTTCTCCGCTTCAGCCAGGAACCCGCTGGCTACCATCGGCGTACCACAGCAGACAAATTCTTCCGGTACGATGACTTCATAGCCGGCAGCCTGCATAACGGCCACAAAATCCATACCGACCTGAGGATCATTATAGTTTATGAAACAGCCAGGATAAAAGACGACTTTCTTATCGCTCGGTTTCTGCTTCAGATTTTTAAACTGTTTGTAAAAGCTCTTGCTGGCATAAGCCGGCAGGGACCGCTGGTCGCTAATACCGATCCGTTTCATCAGCGCTTTGTTAATCGGATTGGCCAAGGCAAAGTTGGTCATGGAAGCAAAAGGCGTCGCCAGTTTGCCCATCAATTCCCCATGAGCCAGCATCCAGTCACGCAGGCTGTGTTTATGGGTCTTATAGTATTCCGCTTTAGCCAATACGTTCAGCGTAGAAATCGGTACACCGCTGGGGCAACTGATATCACAGTTCTTACAGTTGGAGCAATAGTCCAGGGAAGGTTCCATATCTGTCTCGTCACCGGTGTAACGGAATCTTTGCAGGGCAGGGCCAACCAATTTCGGCCCACGAAATTTATTAGTAGCGGCCGTTACCGGACAATGCGCGACACAAGAAGTACATGAAATGCACTCGTCAGGTACATGTTGATTTTTTTTCATGATATTCTCTCCTTAATTTTTAGACCGACATGCCGGCGTGGTAGCCTGATGCCATTGCCACACCGTTGCCGGATTTTTCAAGGCAATAATCATAGCCTGGCAGATTACGTCCTGCCACAAAGAGATTGCTCACAAGCACGTTTCCGTTATTATCTGCCGGTTGCAAATTATCATTCACTTGAATACCGATCTGAGCAAAGGGCTGACCGTGGGCGGCAAACAGCTTCAGATCGCCCCAGTTGCCCTGGTCCATATCGCCGGCCAGCGGCAATTTAAAGATAGGCTCATAAGCCGTGCCAGGCTCGGAAATCAAGCCGCCGCCAAAGAACCCGCCTGTGGCCAGAATAAAGCTTTTGGCATAGAAGGTATGCTCCCGGGCTGCCGAACTGACGATAACCCCTTTGCATACACCATTTTCCACGACCGAACCGGTGATATTCACTTGTTCGGCCACGGCAACACCCATTTTCTTAATATAACTCATTAACAGGCTGCGCAGACGGTAGCCGGTTACTCCCGGCGGCATGCCTAAGAGTTCCACGAGCTTGCATTTTAAAAGTCCTTCCAGTTCATCACGAACGGCATAGGTTGGTTTGCTGCCCAGAACCGGCGGCACCAGAACAACCGCACCCGGTTTCACCACACCTCTGAGCTGGCTGACAAACTGACTCCGGCCGGCCGGCGAATCCATCCAGCGAGCTACGTCAAGGGCGTTGAAGTCCCGTCCTTGTTCGTCCTGTTTAATGTCAACCATGACTACTTCATACTTTTTATCATAACCGGGAATGCGGGCCAAGCCTTTGGCAATGACCTGCGGATAATAATCTTTCAGTTTTTCGAAACCTACCACCACAACCTGCTCGGCCTGTTCAATCACCGAAGCATCCATGGTTTTCGGAATCAGACCGGTCGGTTTTAACGTTCCGGCGGCTGTCGGCAAGAAGGAGTTTTTATCCAGACCGCCGGCATATTCAAAACCTTCTTCTTTACAGATATCGGACAGGAACTGTGCGGCAGCCGCCACTTTTTCCGCTCCCAAACGGGCATACGGATGTGTCTTCGGCAATTGAGCCAGTCCGGAATTAAAATCAGTTACCATCGTTTTATCAGGCAAATATCCTAGCAAATCGACAGTGCCGCTACCAAAAGCAACAGCGCCTGTACCTTTAGCCATCAGCATAACCTTTTTACCCCGTTTAACGGCGGCTGCTGCGGCTACAAGACCGGACATGCCGGCTCCCATAACAATTACATCATATTCTTTCATGATGAAATCTCCCCATCTATGTTTAAAGTCGCTTGATAAATCCCGCGCATCAATTCCATTTCCCGCAGTTGATTGCCCCACAGCGCAGCCCGGATGCCGCTCCAGCGGGATTGCAAAAAGCCCTGCAGCAATTCGGAAGAATTATCATTGTCCAAAAGATTATTGGTAACTACGACACCAACACTGCGGAAGCCGCAGAATGAACCCTGGCAGGTTCCCATACCCATACGGGTCTTACGGCGAATATCATCCAAATCATAGCTGGTATCTTCTGCCGCCATTTCTTCCACTTCGGCCAGTGTAACCATTTCACATTCACAAACCAATTGGCGGGTTTCCGGTTTCGCTTTCATACGGTTAACCACATTGTCGAACTTGGTTCCCAAACGGGACATAGCCACTTTGGTGCCATAGGAAGGGAAATACTTCTTAGCCTCGGCAATTTTTTCCGCCGGCTGATCTTCCACCAGCGGTTCTACCGCCGTACGACACTGGGCTGTCACGTTCAGCTTCTTACAGACCACATCGGTCATTCTCTCCGCCATCAGACGATAGGTAGTCAGCTTGCCGCCCACAATGGTAACAAGGCCTTCCATACCTTCTTTGGCGTGGTCAATAATGGTGAAGTTACGGGAAGCGTTCCGGCCGGCCGCTTCCGGATTGGCGCTGTACAACGGCCGGGTACCGGAGAAGGCACGTAAAATACGGTAATGATAGATATCTTCAAACAGGCCTTCGCCAATTTTCAATAATTTGATAACATCTTCGGTCCGTGGAATGGTGTCGTCAGGACGTTCAGCCGCTTCGGAAGTTGTCCCCAAAATAGTAATGGAACCATGGGGCACAAAAATGTCGCCATCCGAAGGAGGACGCAGACGATTAACCACCCGGCTGGTGAAACGATGGTTAAAAGCAACCAACGTACCGCGGTCCGGTTTTACATTAACATGCAGTCCAGCCATGGCCACAATTCTTTCTACCCAGGAACCGGCTGCATTCACAATACATTCGCAGGCAATCTTATCTTCTTCGCCGGTCCTGGTATTGCGGATTTTCACCCCGGTAACCCGGCCATTCTCCTGTTCAATACCGATGACTTCGGTATAAGTCATCACCTGACCGCCATACCGTTTAGCCGACATGACATTTTGCCAGGCCAGACGGAAACCGTCAACCGCCGAATCAGGCACCCGGTATACCGACAAAGCCCGACTGGTTAAGTTGGGTTCGAGGCGAACCGCTTCCTCCGGACTGATTTGAATGGTAGAGATACCTACTTTATTACAGGATTCCACCCATTTTGCTTCAAAGCTTGCATCATCTTCCGGCAGGCGAACGAAGAAGCCCTCCGTTTCCTCCACACAGTGCCGGCCAATTTTGCGCAGAATCATATTTTCTTCAATACATTCTTGTGCCGACTCGGCATCCTTTACGGCATAACGGCCGCCACTGTGAAGCAGGCCATGGAACCGCGAACTGGTTCCATAAACTAAATCGCGTTGCTCCAGCAAAATGGCTTTTACACCGCGCATCGATAAGTCGCGTAACACACCCACACCGGTAGCGCCGCCGCCAATAACCACAACTGTCGTCTGCTGCATTAATAAGACTCCTTTCGTCTGTCTGACAAACATTAATAATATGATATGATTTATAAAAAAAGATTTTCAGCCATAGCACTAGCCTAGTACCTTGCGTCACTTAAATACATAGAGGATCTTGCAGTCTTTTTTCTTCCCCTTTTGTTGTTGTCGTCTTACATATGTCTCATATGCGCGACTCCTCCACCTTGGATGTCGAAAAAATCCTTACACGCTTTTCTCCTGCTTTAAGTCACGCAAGGTACTAGTGTCATGACTCAATAATCTTTATTTCCATATAGTATAGTATAAACTTGTCTGAGAATAATAACCGGTTCTCCAGCTTTCCCCTGTTTATGGACATGGTGATTTCACAACAAAAAAAAGTCCCAAAAGAAACTATGCCTCCATAGTGTATCTCCTGGACTTCTCTTCAGCTCTCTTGTCCTCAATATATTATAGCAATAATTGTTGCTTATTGTAGTACCCGTTTCTATAAACATAATATAATAAAATTCGCCATCCTGCAATATAATATTTTTAACAAGTGTCAACCTTCAGAAAACTTGTAACAAATTTTAGAGGTATAAGGCAGCCCCTCACTCCACATGTATCGGGACCGCCTTATACCTTTTAGCTGTTACAAATTACTTAGAAGGGTTTCTATTAATATAGGAAGGTTTTTTATTCTTCGTCCCAATCCATTGAACGTTTTACTGCTTTTTGCCAGCCACTATAGAGCTTTTTAGCTTCTCTGACATCCATAGCCGGAGCGAAGGATCTATCCAGTTTCCAGGTCTTCACCAGATCCTGTTTGCTTTGCCAAACGCCAACAGCCAAACCGGCCAGATAAGCGGCGCCCAGAGCGGTGGTTTCAATGATTTGCGGACGGTCAACCGGCACAGCCAGAACGTCAGCCTGGAACTGCATCAGGATATTGTTGGCAACGGCACCACCGTCTACCTTCAAAGCCTGCAGTTTGATACCCGAATCGGCTTCCATGGCGCTTAATACGTCTTTCGTCTGGTAAGCCAGTGAATTCAAAGTAGCGCGAACGATATGAGCCCGTTTTACACCGCGGGTTAAACCAAGGATAGCGCCTCTGGCTTTCATGTCCCAGTACGGAGCACCCAAACCAACAAAGGCCGGTACTACATAAACGCCTTCAGCATCATCTTTTACTTTGGCGGCTACATATTCGGAATCCGGAGCGTCTTCAATCATCCGTAAGCCGTCACGCAGCCATTGAATAGCCGAACCGGCTACGAAGATACTGCCTTCCAGCGCATATTCTACTTTGCCGTCAAGACCCCAGGCGATGGTGGTAACCAGGCCGTTGTTCGATTTGAACAGTTTATCGCCGGTATTCATCAGCATGAAGCAACCTGTGCCATAGGTATTCTTAGCCATGCCTTCTTCGAAACAGGTCTGACCAAAGAGAGCAGCCTGTTGGTCGCCGGCCGCACCGGAAATGGGCACTTCCGCACCAAGGAATACGCTGGGATCGGTTTTGCCATATACTTCACTGGAAGGACGAACTTCCGGCAGCAAGCAGGCAGGAACGGTAAGAGCCGACAGCAGTTCTTCGTCCCATTTTAATTCCTTAATATTATACATCAAGGTACGGGATGCATTGGAGTAGTCAGTTACATGTACTTTACCGCCGGTTAATTTCCAGATTAACCAGGTATCCATGGTACCGAACAGCAATTCGCATTTTTCGGCTCTTTCCCGTACGCCGGGCACATTGTCCAGAATCCATTTTACTTTCGTACCGGAGAAGTAAGCGTCAACAACCAGACCGGTTTTATCGCGGAAAGTCTGTTCCAGACCTTTCGCCTTTAAGTCGTCGCAGATGGAAGCGGTCTGACGGGATTGCCATACAATCGCGTTATATACCGGTTTGCCAGTGGCTTTGTCCCAGATAACGGTTGTTTCCCGTTGGTTGGTGATACCAATAGCGGCAATATCAGTAGGCTGCAGGCCGGCTTTAGCAACGGCTTCGGCAGCCACGCCAATCTGTGTGCTCCAGATTTCTTCCGCATTGTGTTCAACCCAGCCCGGTTTAGGGAAGATCTGAGTAAATTCTTTCTGCGATACTGCAATTATATTGGAATCATGGTCGAATATAATTGCTCTCGAGCTAGTTGTTCCCTGGTCCAACGCCATAACGTACTTTTTACCCACTGTTCATCTACTCCCTTGTATTTATATTTTTAGTTTGAACTAAAGATTATAAACCAGCATCATAAGGGTGTTACATTTGTATAAATTACTTTTTAGATAAGACCAATGGCCTTAGCAAATACATAGGCAATTGCAGCACCAACGAACGGTCCTACAACCGGTACCCAGGCATAACCCCAATCGGAAGAACCTTTACCGGCAATCGGCAAAATAGCATGGGCAATACGAGGTCCCAGGTCACGGGCAGGGTTCATAGCATAACCGGTAGGTCCGCCGAGGCTCAAGCCAAGAGCAAAGATTACCATGCCTGCCAGGTAAGGTCCAACTCCCGGAGGGATAGCTCCCACTGCCGGAGAGAACAGAGCAAAGAAGCTGAACATCAACATAAAGGTAGCAATAATTTCTGTGAGAAGATTTGCTTTCAAGTCCCGAACAGCCGGGCCAGTAGCAAATACGCCTAATTTGAGACCGGGATCTTCAGTAATTTCCCAGTGCGGCAGGTAAGCCAGCCAAACAACAACCGATCCGGCAATAGCGCCAACCGTCTGTACTACCATCGTCATGATCGCCTGATCCAGGGTATAAATTCCGCCTCTCAGATATTTAGCCAACGTAACCGCGCAGTTTAAGTCCGCTTGCGGAGCACCAAGGGATACAGCAGTGAAAACACCAGCAAATACAGCAAGAGCCCAGCCTGTGGTTATAACAATCCACCCGCTGCCTTGACCTTTGGAGTCTTTGAGTAACACATTTGCAACAACGCCTGCACCAAAAACAATCAGCACTGCAGTTCCAAGGAATTCGCCTAACAAGTTAGTCATCGTATTTCCTCCTCAATAATTTTTATAATTCCGACTTCCAAACCGTTATAACTAACTGCCCTCCCTTCCCGTAAATTTGTATCAAAGAAGCTCTACACAAAGCCGCTTCTTGTTACCTGATTACATGCAACCTTCATATCCTTCTCAAATTTATCTTAACCAATTCAGCTAGATATTTTTTAAATCCTTAGTAAAACTTTTTAAATACTTAATTTACCAGCTTTTTGAAAAAAGAAATCCGAAAAATAAGCATGGCATAACCAAACTATTTTTCGGACTTCTCTAGCACTCTAGCGTCCCAGATATTAATATTGGTTCATACGCTGAACAAACGTTCAGCCTTCCGGTCCTGCTTTTCTCCTGAACACATCAAAATACACAAATGACATTTTTCTACTTAAAAATGTCCATTCTGCTTCATTTTTCACAGATTTCTTTTGAACAAACGTTCCAATGACTATTTTTTATTTTGGGAGAAAGCATTTTTTCAATACTAAGATTATTCTGTATACACTTTTAAATTCCTGCTTGAATTTTAAAAAAATTATAATTTTTTTATTTCCTTACAAAAAAGTCCCGGAAAAAGGTAATTCCAGAGACTTGTCGCTGTCCTCCCCGCTTCTCTTCCTGCGGTAAATGCCCACAAAAAACAAGGGAGACACTCTTTAAAACAGCTAACTATCTTAAGCGTTTTAAGAAGTGTCTCCTAGTGCGTAAACGTACACAATATATATTTATCTTATTGTTATGTATAAATTAATGATTCCAGATGACCGGGCAACGTCTTATAGGCCCCTGTCAGGGTAAGTGAAGTTCCACAACTCCCGTTTACTTGTGCTGACAGCATAGACACCATTATTAATCGCTCCAATGACTTCCTCTTCGGTTTGCATAAGCCCACCGGCCAAAATAGGCCGACCAACTTCAGACAACAAGCGTTGGACAACCACGCGTGGCACCATTCCCGGCAATACTTCAATGGCATCCGGTTTAAGGGCCTTCGCCGCTTGTATTCCTGTACGTACAGCCTCGGAGTCCATCAAAAACAGCCGCTGAATAACAATCATACCGTCTTCATGAGCCATTTTGCCAATTTGCGTTTTGGTGGTGATAACAGCCGAGACTCCCTGACGGGCCAAAAAATTAATACCCGGTTTATCTCTCCCAATTCCCTCCAGTAAATCCAGGTGTAAGATCAACCGTTTTTTGTACTGTTTAGCCTGTTCCAATAGACTTGACACCGTATTAATATCCCCGAACAGTACAATAACTCCCGGAGCTGCGGTATTTGACATGGCGTACTTAAAATCCTGAATTGTACGAACTGCCGGAATAATAGGTCCATTGACAATCGTCTTTAAAATTCCAGGAACCTGCAATCCCATCCCCTCACATTCCTTCTTTTGTAATAACATAATGTGACAATAATAAATATGATTATTATGACGTTATTACACCCTTTCTCCAAAGGTGCACATTTTTCCTGCCGTCAGTATTTCTATTTTTCATTTTCTGCCCTCAATTGAGTGAATATACTGATAAATAACTGAGAATGATTACATATAAAGGAAAAGTTCTTTGATAAAACGTCTTGACACCTTATATGTTAGATAATATTATCTAATTAATAGCGACTATGCTATGCAAATATTCCTAATTTTCCAAAACTATAGCCTGGATACCACACAAAAAAATAACTACCTGGCAAAACAGAGATAATCCAGGCTCCCGTTCTTAGTCCGGCATATAGCCCGTTAGTAGGAGGAGCTTGGATTTTGTAGTCTAAGCTGGATCATACCGGGGAACCACTGATTTATTCACGCAGCCATCCTGACAGATCCGGCTGGCTGCGTCAGCAAAACCTTGAAATAGAGACCGCTATTCCTGCGTTTTTACTTCCTTGCCAGGCGAAAGAATCTCTCGCCAGGCCGGCAGACTCATTAAATCAGCGGTTCCCTAGGACTGGCTGCCGAAGGTTTTCCCCTGCAATTTATTTTTGTCTGGTTTGGTGCCGGTACGCCGGCACTTTAATTAGAGCATAACACAAAGTACGAGGAGGCCGTTCGCATGAAAAAAATCATTAATGTTCCGGAAGAAGTAGTACAGGACATGCTGCAAGGTATCACAGCCGCTCATCCGCAATATGTCAAGCAAGTGGAAGGAACCAGTGTATTGGTCCGCGCGGTAAAACCGGAGAATAAGGTCGCTTTGGTAAGCGGCGGCGGCAGCGGTCATGAGCCGGCCCATGGCGGGTTTGTTGGCAAAGGGATGCTGGACGGCGCTGTTGCCGGTGCCGTATTCACTTCTCCCACTCCTGACCAGGTATATGAAGCCGTCAAAGCCGTCGATACCGGCAAGGGTGTTCTCCTAATCATCAAGAACTATACCGGCGACGTCATGAACTTCGAAATGGCCGCCGAAATGGCTCAGGCTGACGGCATTCAGGTGGAAAAAGTCATCGTAAATGATGATGTCGCTGTGGAAAATAGCACCTGGACGATTGGCCGTCGCGGCATTGCCGGCACGATTTTGGTTCACAAACTGACCGGTGCCAAAGCCGAAACAGGCGCCGATCTGGCCGAAGTAAAACGGATTGCCGAAAAAGCCATCGCCAATGTGCGCTCCTTTGGCATTGCCTTGTCAAGCTGCACCGTTCCGGCTGCGGGAAAACCGAGCTTTACCCTGGCCGACAACGAAGTCGAAGTAGGCATGGGCATTCACGGCGAACCGGGCACACACCGCGAAACGCTTCGTACGGCTGATGAAACTGCTACCTATTTGGTAGATAAAATTCTGCAGGACATGCCTGTCAAAGACGGTGAGGAAGTTGCCGTACTCATCAACGGGCTAGGCGGCACACCGGCCATGGAATTATACATCGTAAACAAAAAAGTATCCGAAATTCTCAAAGACCAGGGCATTAAAGCCGTCAAAACCTATGTCGGCAATTATATGACATCCCTGGAAATGGCCGGCTTTTCGATTTCCCTGCTCAAACTGGATAGCGAATTAAAAGAGCTGCTGCTGGCTACGGCCGACACCCCCGCTCTTGTTCAAATCTAAAGGAGGCCCAAGGTACATGAATACTGCTATGCTAACGCTCATCGACGCAGCAAAAGAAAAAATACTTGCGCAAAAGGAATGGCTGACCTCGCTGGACGCCGCCATCGGCGACGGCGATCACGGCATCAATATGGCCCGCGGCTTTGAAGCGGTAGCAACCAAAGTCCGGACTTTGCCACCGGAAGCCGAACTGCCGGCTATCTTAAAAACGGTAGGAATGACGCTAATTTCCACCGTAGGCGGCGCATCCGGCCCGCTGTACGGCACAGCCTTTTTACGGGCGGCCGATCAGGCATCCAAAAGCGCCGGCCTGCCCGCCGCTGCTCTCCTCGGCAATATATTAGCCGGGGCACTGCAGGGAATCAAGGACCGCGGCAAGGCCACAACCGGCGAAAAGACAATGGTCGATGCGCTGGAGCCGGCCTGCGTGGCCTACGACAGAGGCCTGACCGAAGGGAAAACTCTGCCTGTTTGCCTGGAAATGGCTTGCGAGGCCGCCCGCCAGGGCGTGGAGTACACCAAAACCATCATTGCCACTAAAGGACGGGCCAGCTATCTTGGCGAACGCAGCCTGGGACATCAGGATCCGGGAGCCACCTCCCTCTGCCTGCTCCTGGAAACACTGTCCGACTTTGTAAACCGGCAGGAGGTAAAATAATTTGGTAGGGTTAGTAATCGTGTCACATAGCAGTAAAATTGCGGCGGGAACTTGTGAAATGGCCTATCAGATGGCTAATCCCGAGCAAAAAATCATCGCCGCCGGCGGTACGGCCGACGATGGCATCGGCACCGATGCTGTAAAAATCGCTGCCGCCATTGAAGCTGCCGACGATGGCAGCGGCGTTTTGATTACCGTTGACCTGGGCAGCGCCGTCTTATCGGCAGAAACAGCCCTGGAACTCATTCCCGAAGAGATTAAGGCGCGGGTTAAAATTGCCAACGCCCCGCTCGTGGAAGGGTCAATCACCGCCGCCATTCAGGCCTCGCTGGGTGTATCGCTGGAAGAGGTATGCCAAACAGCCGAAGACGCCCGCCAATTGCAAAAGTTTTCCTAATGATTCAATAAAAACAACAAAGGCTTCGCCTAACCGGCGAGGCCTTTGTTGTTTTTATTCCATGTATCCCAGGCTTTTGAAAGAGAGTCTGCCACATATCTCATTTTTTGTATGTCTAGCGGCAATAACCTGACCTCCTTTTGGCATTGCCCCAAAAGGAGCAAAAGGGCTAGGCCTGTCCTCCAACATACTTGAAAAATTGCCATCTTCCTAAAATCCGTAAACTCGCTTCGCTCAAACAAACGGATTTCTTAACGGAAGCTGGCAGTTTTTCATCCTACGGAACGTATGTTTCCGGAAAAGGCCGAACGGGGAAACGAAAGATCCTCCCACCATTTCCTATCATGACAGTTCCTCATTTATTTCCCTAGCAAATTTAGTAAACTCTTATTCTAACTCAATATAATTATTCAACGTTGAACCCGGCATGGCCATGGGGGTGACGAAATCTGTCTTTGCTACATTAGCCACGATGACATGGGGCCGCTGGGAAGCCAGCGCCTGGGCAAAGGCTCCTTTAAATTCCTGCGCCGTATTGACCGCCACACTGTCGACGCCAAAGCTTTTGGCATACAGCGTAAAATCGACTGTGGGCGGCAAACAGCAGGCAGAATACCGCTTATTATACAGCGCATGCTGCATCTGACGGATCATTCCCAGCCCGCTATTATTGATAATGACGGAAATAATCGGCAAACAGTGGGCGGCAATAGTATACAGTTCATTGCCGGTCATCTTCATTCCACCGTCGCCGGCAATATGGATAACCCGCTTGCCGGGAGCAGCAAACTGGGCCCCCATGGCGGCAGGCAAACCGTAGCCCATAGCACCCAGTCCGCCCGAGGTCAGCCAGGTCCGCGGCTTTTCCAGTTTCAGGTGCTGCGCCGCCCACATCTGATGCTGTCCTACATCGGTGGCAAAGACAAATTCCTGACCGGCCGTTTCTTCCGCCATATGCTGCATAATCCAGGGCGCATTCAGACTGGCTTCGGAATACACGGGAGCAAATTCCTCCTGCCAGGACCGGATGGTATTGAGCCATTTATCCACCGGTCCCGGCTGGGCATACTCGGTAATACAGCTTAGTATTTTTTTCAGATCGCCTGGCAGGCCGATATGGGTCATGACATTTTTATCAATTTCCGCCGGATCCACGTCAATGTGAATTACGCTTTTCTGCTCACCGTACCGCCGGCGATCACCGGTCACCCGGTCGCTGAAACGACAGCCGACAGCCAGAATGGTATCGGCATAATGGATGGTACTATTGGCCGCCTTATGGCCATGGAGCCCGGTCAGCCCCAAAAAGCGTGGATGGGAAGCCGGAAAAGCACCCAAGCCCATTAAGGTGCTTACCACCGGCAACCGACACTTTTCCGCCAGTGCCAGCACTTCGGCGCCCGCTTCTGCCTGGATGACGCCGCCGCCGACAATAATAACCGGCCGCCGGGCCTCCTGAATGATGTCACCGGCTTCCCGGAACTCTCTTTCCATCCCGCCGGGAACCTGCCACTCACGGCCAGGGGACGGCGGGGCTTCGTAAAAATCCAGTTTGGCGCTCTGGATGTCGCGGGGAATATCAACCAGCACGGGACCCGGCCGGCCGCCGCGGGCGATATGGAAAGCGTACCGGATGATCTCCGGCAGCTTCTGCACGTCTTTGACCTGAAAATTATGCTTGGTTATCGCCATGGTCATACCAACAATATCAATTTCCTGAAAGGCATCCTGGCCGATCACGCCGGTCGCCACCTGACCGGTGATGGCTACTACCGGAATCGAGTCCATATAGGCTGCGGCCAGACCGGTAATCAAATTGGTCGCCCCCGGCCCGGAGGTGGCAATACATACACCCACCCGGCCGCTGGCCCGTGCATACCCGTCGGCAGCATGGGCGGCTCCCTGTTCATGAACGGTAAGCACATGTTTCAGGGCAGGAGTATCGCAGAGAGCGTCATACAGCGGGAGCACCGTTCCTCCCGGATAACCGAATACCGTATCCACCCCTTGTTCCAATAAGCATCTAATAACTGCCTCTGCACCGGATATTTTCATGCCAATCCCCCCTTGCCCGTTTACAGCAAGAGACGGTTTTCCAACCGCCTCTTTTTCAACTTGCATCCGGCCCTTACGGCGCCATCGGCAAGCTGTTGTCGTTCTTATTTCTAGCCGGATAGCTGTCCGGTCAGACCAAACGCGGCGTTGCGTTGTTTTTGTCTCGTTTGCTGTCAGTGACTACCGTATACCGGTTTCGTTACTTGTCTCCGGCACACCGCAAACAGCCAGCATTTTGTTGATGGCACCGACATAAGCCTTGGCGCTGGCCTCAATGACATCCGTGCTTAAACCCCGGCCGCTGAATGAACGGCCATCGCATTCCACCCAGACAATAGCTTCGCCCAGGGCATCTTCGCCGGAAGTAACGGCTTTAATAGTATAGTCCTGCAGGCTTACCTTAAAACCTACGGCTGCCTCGATAGCTTTAAACGTCGCATCGACCGGTCCATCACCGCAACTGGCGTGTTCGACCACACCATTGCTGGTTTCCAGCCGCACCGTTGCCGTAGCCAGCATCTGATTGCCGCTGACCACATGGTGATAAGACAGGCGGTACCATTCGGGTTTTAAGCTCACTTTTTCATTGACCAGCGCTTCAATATCACGGTCAAACACCATCTTTTTGCGGTCGGCCAGCTCTTTGAAACGGACGAACAGCATATTGACGGTATCACTGTCCAGTTCAAAGCCCAATTCTTTCAACCGGTCCTCAAAGGCGTGACGGCCCGAATGCTTGCCCAGCACAATGGCGTTACGGCTGATACCGACCGTTTCAGGTCGCATGATTTCATAAGTAAGCGAATTGTTGAGCACGCCATGCTGATGAATCCCCGATTCATGGGCAAAAGCGTTTTCGCCGACAACCGCCTTATTGGGCGGCACGGAAATACCCGCCAGGGTGCTGACCAACCGTGAGGTGCGGTAAATCTGCGTTGTGTCGATCCGCGTCTCGGCCTTGTAAAATTCCTTGCGGGTGTGCAGGGCCATCACAATTTCCTCCAGCGAGGCATTGCCGGCCCGTTCGCCCAGTCCGTTCATGGCACATTCCACCTGGGTAGCGCCATTTTCGATGGCCGCCAGTGAATTGGCTACTGACATGCCTAAATCATCATGACAGTGAACACTGATGGCTGCCCGGTGAATATTGGGGACATGGTCGCGGATGTATTTTATGAGCGCGCCGAATTCGCTGGGCGAAGTGTAGCCCACTGTATCGGGAACATTGATGGTGCTGGCGCCGGCGTCGATGACCGCCGTATAAATTTGGCACAAAAAGTCCCAATCGGAACGGGAAGCGTCTTCTGCCGAAAACTCAACATCCTCCACAAACTTCCGGGCATAGCGTACAGCCTCTTCGGCTCTGGCCAATACCTGTTCCCGGCTCATCTTTAATTTATACTCCATGTGAATGTCGCTGGTGGCAATAAAGGTATGAATCCGGGGCCGTTCAGCCTGCTTCAGTGCGTTCACCGCGGCATCAATGTCTTTCTGCCCGGCCCGGGCCAGTCCGGCAATCGTCGGTCCGCCTTTTATTTTGGCGGCAACCTGACTGACTGCGGCAAAATCACCGGGGGAAGCGATAGGAAAGCCCGCTTCAATAACATCCACCCGCAGTTTGGCGAGAGCCTGAGCAATCTCCAACTTTTCATCCACTTCCAGGCAGACACCCGGCGTCTGTTCCCCATCACGCAACGTGGTATCAAATATTTTTATCACGGGTATATCCATCTGCATCCCTCTCTTCGTTAATATATTCAAAAATGGAAAGCGCCAGACGATATGAACGAAAAGTCAGCAAAGCTTCGCAGCATTCATACCGTCATGGCGCTATACCGTCCTATCCGTACTAGGGAACCACTGATTTATTCACACCGCGCATCCTGGCGGATCTTTTTCCGCCTGACTGCGTCAGCAAAACCTTGAAATAGTGACCGCTATTCCTGCGGTTTAGTTCCTTGTCAGCCGAAAAAATCTCTCGCCAGGCTGGCAGGCTCATTAAATCAGCGGTTCCCTAATCTTACTTTTTCAGCCAGGACATCATGGACCGTAGTTTTTTACCAACCACTTCAATTTGCTGTTCCGCTTCTTTGCGCCGAGTGGCCGAGAATTCCGGCCGGTTTGCCTGATTCTCCAAAATCCAATTCTTGGCAAATACGCCGGTTTGAATTTCGGACAGAACTTTTTTCATCTCCGCCCGGGTTTCCTGAGTTACAATGCGTTTACCGATCATGTAATCACCATACTCGGCTGTGTCGCTGATTGAGTAGCGCATAGCCGCCAAGCCGCCTTCATACATCAGGTCAACAATCAGCTTCAGTTCATGGAGACACTCAAAATAGGCAATTTCCGGCTGATAACCGGCTTCCACCAGCGTTTCAAAACCAGCCTTCACCAATTCGCTGGCGCCGCCGCACAGTACGGCCTGTTCACCAAACAGGTCGGTTTCGGTTTCTTCCTTAAACGTGGTAACCAGAACACCGGCGCGGGTACCGCCAATACCACGGGCATAGGCCAACGCGGTTTCCTGGGCATTACCGGTATAATCCTGATGCACAGCCATCAGACAGGGCACGCCTTTGCCTTCCTGATATACGCGGCGTACTAAATGGCCGGGGCCTTTCGGTGCTACCATAAACACGTCCACATTAGCGGGAGGCACGATTTGGTTGAAATGAATGTTAAAGCCATGGGCAAATACCAGAGCCGAACCTTCCTTCAGGTTGGGGGCGATTTCGGTGCGGTATACCTGAGCCTGCCGTTCATCGGGAATCAGAATCATAGTGATATCGGCGGAAGCCACGGCTTCGGCAACCGGCGCCACTTTCAGTCCCTCCTGTTCGGCCTTGGTCCAGGATTTGCTGCCTTTATATAGACCAATGACCACATTGACGCCGCTGTCTTTCAGGTTAAGCGCATGGGCATGGCCCTGACTGCCGTAACCGATAACCGCTACCGTCTTATGTTGAATCATTTCCCAGTTTGCATCTTGATCATAGTACATTTTCGTCATGAGTATATCTCTCCTCGTATTGATATATTGTATTTTCACCCCGTGCCAAACCGATAAGACCGGTACGGATCATTTCCAACAATCCGTATGGCACAAGAAGATCCGCCAGTGCATTGATTTTATCCTCATCGCCGGTAATCTCCAGGGTCAGGGTCGTTTCCTGCACATCCACCACATTAGCCCGGAATACCTCGGCAAGCTTCAGTACCTCGGTACGCTTGTCGCCGGCCCGGACCTTTAATAAGGCCATTCCCCTGGTGACAGAAGAAGTCTGTGACAGACTTTGCACAGCCACCACTTCCACCAGCTTTTCCAGTTGCTTGGTCACCTGGTCCACTACGGACTGATCGCCGCAAACGGCCGCCGTAATGCGTGAGTACTCCGGGTCCTGGGTTACACCGACCGTGAGGCTGTCAATATTGAACCCCCGCCGGGAAAACATGCCGGCAACCCTGACCAGCACGCCGGGCTGATTCTGCACCAGAATGGATAACACCTGCCTCACCGTATCCCTCCTTTTCCAATTAAAAAACCGCCCCTATTGACTTTCGTCAATAGGGGCGGCTAAACCGCGGTACCACCCTACACTGTACTCAAACGCCGGCTCTTACAAGCCAACTTCCGGTCAACGCCCGGCAGGCGCCTTTATCTAACCGCAATGCGGCCTCAATAAAGGAGTTCGTGGGTGAGCTATCTCAACAGGTTGCACCGGTTCACAGCAGCCACCGGCTCTCTGCAGCAAGCTTTGTTGATTTATCCCAGTCATCACTTTTCGCCAAACCTGCCTACCTGTTAGGCAAGTTTGTAACATTGAATACATTATCCCAGGACATGTGTCATTTGTCAATACATTTTACAAAAATTTTACTGTAGTTCATGCTCCCGCACCATTCCCGCCGAATCGCAGGCCACCGATTTTACACCGGGTATCGCCGCCAAATTAGCCAGTATACAGTTCATATTGTGTTTATCCGGCAATTGCAGCAACAGATGAAACAGCAGATGATGATTGTTTTCTTCGATCTTTATGTCACGGATGCTGACCCCATGGCAGCCAAGACAGGCCCCGATAGCACCGATCTGCTCCGGCCGGTCCTCGCTGGTGACAACTATGTTGATAAACTGCTTACTGTATAGTCTTGCCTCCATGCGGGTCAAAATAACCAAAATACTGAACACCAATACGGTAGTCATCAATGCGCTGACATAAAAACCGCCTCCCGCCGCCAGTCCCACGCCGGAAACAACCCATAAACTGGCCGCCGTGGTTAATCCTTTGACGGTAAGTCCCTCTTTCATAATACTGCCGGCTCCCAGAAAACCGATGCCGCTCACTACCTGGGCCGCCAGCCGGGCCGGATCGGCATTGGTTTTTCCCTGGACCATTTCGTAAAGACTGATGGACAGGATCATAATCAGGCAGGACCCGATACTAACCAGCGTGTGTGTTCTAAGCCCGGCCGCCTTATGCTTGGCCTGCCGTTCATAGCCGATAATTCCTCCCAAGATGCCGGCCACCAGCAGCCGTAAGGCGATTTCACCATCTGTAATCACACCAACCCGCCTCCCCCACCGGCCATATCCCCATTGCGGCGATAGAACCGGCTATTTTGCTTTTCTGTTACTATATACCAAATACTAAGCGAAAATACAAGTTTTTATGCAGATATACAAAAACAACAGGGTATACATAAACGTCCATCGTCTACGCATCCCCTGTTGTTTTTTATTATTCTCACTTTTTCAGCAAGGTAAACTCAACCGGTCCCAGAGCAGGCACATTCCGGAAAAAACGCAAATAGTCCTGAGTGTGGCAACTGACCTGCACTTGCCGACCTGCCAGCACAAGCTTTTCCAGCAGGTCGGCAAAACCCGGCGCCACGCCGTCATTAACGGCCTGGCACTTTGTAAGATCGAGGCTGAACTGCCCGACGCCGCTGGCGGCCCGCTCCGCCATCAACCGGGACAACTCGGCAAAATCCCGCTGCATAAACTGCCGGACTACCGTGACTTTCAAGCTCTCGCCGGCCTCTTCCGAGGCAAAGGCAGCTGTATGGGGCAGGGAAATCGCCGCTAGATCCACGCCGGGCGGCAGCTTGTCCTCCGGCTCAGCCATCCGGTTGCCCAGGCGTTCGGAAACAAAATCACCGCAAGTCCGGTTTTCCAAAATATCATTGATTACACTAATCAGCCGTTCTTCTTTAAAGGGTTTAAGAATGTAGCTTTTAGCCCCGTATTGCAAGGCGTCAAACACCTTGTGCTGCTGTCCCAGCGCACTGACAATCATCACCCGCGCTGCCGGGTCCAGGGCGACAATCTGCTTTAGCGCTTCAATGCCGTCCATCCCGGGCATGGTAATATCCATAGTTACCAAATCCGGCCGATGCTGCCGGTAGGCTTCCACAGCCTGTACACCATTACCGGCTTCCGCCGCTACGGTATGCCCGTTTTTTTCTAACATGCCACCAATCGTTCTACGCATGATCAATGCGTCATCTACCACCAGTACTTGCGCCATATGCGTCCTCCCTCTCCTTGGCTAAGGATATTAAACTCAATGCAATCGGTCCCGCGTCTGTCCGTATTTGCCACAGACGAACGGCCGCAGCGGCATACTTGGCCGAAGCACCCTCCGCCCAGATGGTAACAGGAGTTCCCATACTGAGCGGCACCTGACCGCCGGGCAAAAGCTGCAGCGTATTGCCGGCAATCGTATTGCAGACTTCGGAAAATACGCTTTCCACCAGCATCTGCTGCTCTTCGGCAGCCATGCCGTCAGGCAAAAAATCGCCGGCCAGTTGCCGGGCAAAACCGGCGCTGCTGCTAAACATCACCCGACCAGGCCAGGCGCCCTGAAAGTCGATAAACGAGCTGAGCTCCTGCATGGGAATCATATTGCACTCCGCGGCCAACTCCTGTACTGCTTCCACCTGTATCCGGTATTCCTCAGACAAGTACCTGCCGGTCTGGTGCTGCAGTTGTTCGGCAAAAAACGCTACGTCAAAGCCTTCCGGCGGTTCCAACGGTTCCAATGGCAGGACAAACGTGAAGGTCGTACCTTTTTTCTCTTCGCTGACAATATGAATCTGCCCGCCCAGGCGATTGACCTCTTCCAATACGGCGGACAGCCCTACCCCACGTCCGGCCAACTCATCCACGGTCGCCGCGCTGGAAAACCGGTCGGCCAGCACCAACCGCAGCGTTTCCTCCCGGGATAGACCCTGTAGCTGCTCCGGCCTGGCCACGCCTTTTTGAATGGCGACTTCCTTAATGGCCAGCTCATCCATCCCCCGGCCATCATCGCTAATGGCAACCACCAGACGGCCGTCCTCCTCTCTGATGCTGCAGCTAATCCGCCCCCACTCCTCCTTGCCCATCGCCAAACGTTCCTCCGGTGTTTCCAGACCGTGGGCAACGGCATTGCGAAATACGTGAATCAGCGTCTTGGCAAAATCGTAATAACGGTCCGGGTCGAGCCAAACCGGCTGCCCCTGAATAATCACCGGTCGCAGCAGCTTATCATACCGTTCCGCCAGCGACAGTGTGTATTCCGGATATCTTTGCAGTAAATCGGTAAACGGTTTATAGCGAAGGCGGCGCAGCTCCGACAGCAGCCGTTTGGCCTGGCCGGCCGGCAGGATTTGCAGCACCCTTTCCTCCAGTTGCTTTAAGCGGCCGGCCTCGATAATAATTTTGTCCTCCTCCTGGAAAAACCGCTCGCCCAAGACATTGGTCAGCAGCCTGATCTCGTCTTCCAGCCAGCCGTACAAAACCAGTTGGGAATAACGGGTAAAGAGCCGGGTAAGTTCAAACTCAGCCAGATCGTCTTCCAACAGGTTGCGCAGTTTTTCCAGCTGCGACTCCAGCTCATGCAGTCTGGCGGCCAGTGTCTGCATATCCAGTTGAGCAAAAATTCCCTTCCAGGTATGCACCGCCCGGAAAATCATATCCACCCGCTCTGCTGCCGTCCGGCTGGACGCCAGCATCGCCGGCAGCTCCTCCCGGCAAAAAGCGCCGTAATCCTGTCTCGCCTTGGAAAACTCGTGGTAGCCGGTTACGGCATGAACCACCATGGAAAGGATATTCCGTTCCTGCTCAATCTGTTCCGCCATGCAGCGCTGCTCGGTAACATCGGTCAGAATCAGCAGGATTTGCCGGCCATAGGGCTCCAGCGGCGACTGAATCAGCTTATAGGCCGCCTTGATATATGTATCGCCCAGCAGGATTTCCTCCGGCAGCAGGGAAATATAATTGTCCCGTAAAAAGGTATCCTCTTCTTTAAAAATTTTATTAAACAGTGCTTTGAGAAAATTCTGCTGCTGTTCGTCGCCGGGATAAAACAGGGCCGGCACAAACTCACCGCCGATTTCCCGGTTGAACAGCATGACGCATTCCGCGCTGTACTCGCCGGCCACTTTCAAATCACCGGCAAAGGTCAAAAAGCCCTGTCCGGCGTTATCCAGCAGATTGCGGATTTTACCGACCACCTCGGATAAATCCTGGGTCTTTCGCTCAAGCTGGGCCTGCACGGCCAGTTGTCTGACCTGGGCCTGTTTCAGTTCGTCCCTTTGTTGACGGATTTCCTGCTGCGATTCCCGCAAATGATCGACGGCCTGCTGCAGATCGGCGGCATTGACCTTGATGCAGTGGGCCATCCAGTTCATATGGCGCATCAAGACCTGCCACTCATTTTCATCCTGCTGGTCATTGGTGGAGTTACCCACCGGCAGATGCACATCGTACCGTCCTTCCTTTACTGCCTGGCAGAATTGCTGCATATTTTCCAGTTTGCTGCCGAAAATCCATCGTTTGACCAGCCCCGGGGTAAATAAGCCCACAAGAATAGTCCCGATTAACGTCATCGTCATGGCATATTGGAAGCCGTTATGAGCTTCCAGACCAGTCCGGCCGACAAACCAGAACAAACTGACCAATGGCATGAAGCCAAAGAAAAAGACGACCACCATAAGCTTACTGCGGATTTGCACCCTATCCCCACCTTTCCGGCGATTCTATTTTCTTTTTATGATAATAATTATCATTATCAAAATCACCCTTATATTCTCACAAATAAACCGCATTATGTCAAGCCTTTTGACATAAAATTCCCGTAAAACAGGGATAACAAAAGAGAGCCGTCTTCCTGCCATAGAGGAAAACGGCTCTCTGAGATAATTCAATTATTGTCTTGCCAGACTCGTGTCAATGTGTTTCCACGGCAGGCGCTTTTTTTCGCGACTGAGTGTCCGGCATGAATAGCGCGATGACGGCCAGCACTACCAACACAGCCACAATGATTTGGTACACGTCACGATACGCCAGAATACTGGCCTGATGCAGGAGTTGCTGATAAATCTGCCCCATGGCCGAACTGGAAGCCTGCGAAGCAGGCACGCCAAGATTCTCGACCGTCTGGGTATAAGAGGCCAACGACTGCACATAGGCCGGATCGGCACTGGTCAAATGCTGCACCAGATTGGACTGCTCGATTTGCTGCCGGTGGGCCAGCATGCTGGTCACCAGCGAAATGCCGATACTGCCGCCCAGATTGCGCATCAGGGAGACAATGGCCGAGGCATTACTGCTCTTCTCCGGCGGAATCTCAGAAAAGGCCAGCGTGCTGGCGGGCACGAAGAGAAATGGCAGCCCGACCATTTGTAAAATACGGACGGCAACGAAAGTGGTATAATCAGTCTGCGGCGTAAGCAAACTGGTGGCCCACAAGCCGGCCGCCGTTGTCAGCATACCGAAGGAAACCAGATAGCGGGCCTTTATCTTGTTCACCAGCCGGCCGGCAAAAGGCATCATGCACAGGACGGCAATACCGCTGGGTGAAATAACCATGCCGGACAAAGTGGCGTTGTAGCCAAAATTGCTCTGCAGCAGCATGGGCAGCAAGGTCGATGAAGAATAAAGCGCAAACCCGACAAAAAAGATCATTAAACAGGGCATGGAAAAGCTGCGAAGGGAAAACAGTCTTAAATCGACAATCGGTTTCTTCTGCTGCAGCAGCCAGAATACGGCTAAAGCCAAGGCAACAACGGTAATGCAGGCAAAAATGATGATGAAGGAACTGTCAAACCAGTCTTCCTGTTGTCCCTTGTCCAGCACGATCTGCAAAGCCCCCAGCCCCAAAGCAACCAGACTGAGGCCAATGTAATCAATCGACCCCGTCTTTTTCCGGCGGGCGCTGGGTGGATCGACCACCAGCATCTTAACAAGAGACACCGCCAGCAGACCGACAGGCACATTCATAAAGAAAATCCAGCGCCAGTTAAAATTGTCGGTAATATAACCGCCCAGCGTCGGTCCCAAAATGGGCGCCAGCACGGTGGTAATTCCGGTAATGGCAAAGGCCATACCCAGTTTCTCCGGCGGAAAGCTGTCTTTAATGATCGCCTGCTGGGTCGGCTGCAAGCCGCCCCCCGCCAGGCCTTGCAACAGACGAAAAACAATCAGCATCGGCAAGGACGAAGCGATACCGCACAAAAACGAGGTCAAGGTAAAGCCCAGAATACAGACCAGAAAAAAGTTCTTACGCCCCATCAGATCAGACAACCAGCCGGAAAGGGGCAAAACAATGCCGTTGGCCACCAGATAGGAAGTGAGTACCCAAGTACTTTCATCCGAACTGGCGCCAATGGAACCCGCAATCTGCGACAAGGCCACATTGGCGATGGTGGTATCCAAAACTTCCATGAAGGCCGCCAGACTGACCGCCATGGACACCAGCAGCGGATGGTGTTGTTTTACCGACGTATCAGCCATGCTCAGGGCCTGCGCCTTCCGTGTGCACGGTAGGGATGACCGACATGCCCGGTCCCAGATGGAGCGCTTCGTCCGGCGGATTGTCAAAGGTAATTTTCACAGGAACCCGCTGCACGATTTTAACAAAATTGCCTGTGGCATTTTCTGCCGGGAACAGGGAGAAATGAGCGCCTGTTCCGGCCTGCAAGCTGTCCACTGTCCCGGTCAGCTTTACATTGGGGAAAGCATCAATCCGGATTTCTACCTTTTGGCCCGGCACCATGTGTTCGAGCTGGGTTTCCTTATAGTTGGCCACCACCCACAGCTCGGTCCCAACCAATGAGGAAAGCTGTTGTCCAGCCTGCACATAGTTACCCAGTTCCACACTGCGTTTGGTAATGCGTCCGTCAATGGGCGCGATAATCTTCGTATTGGCCAGATCGCTTTCGGCCTGGGCCAAATCGACTTCAGCCTGTTTCACCTGAGCCTGAAGCTGCTCACTGGTTTGTTTAGCAGCGTCAATCACATTGGGAGCGGTGCTGGCCGAACGAAGATCGGCCTGAGCTTTGTCCAGGGCCGAACGGGCAGCCTTTTCCGTTTCTACGGCGGCGTCAAGCTGCTGCCGCGAGCAGGCGCCACTGTTAAACAGCGCCTCCATCCGCCCGCGATCGCTATAAGCTTTATCCCAGGCGGCTTGTGCCGAGGCGACCTGCGCCTGGGCCCCCTCGATGGAGGAAGGCGCCGATACGGACGTCGTCGCCAACTGGCTGCGGGACGCATTGGCTGCCGCCTGCGCTGCGGCTAATGCTGCCTTGGCGCGATCCCGTTTAATGATATAGTCGGTGGGATCAATTTCCAGTAACACATCACCGGCTTTAACCAATTGGTTATCCGTCATATAGAGCGCTTTTACATAGCCCTGCACCTTCGGGCTGAGCACCACCGTTCGCCCCTCAATGGTAGCGTTGTCGGTGGAAACTTCACCACGCTGCAGATAATAATAAGTCCCTACTCCGCCAAGCAAAATCAATAGTACAATACAAATTTTTACCATTTTAGCACTTATTTTCATATACACTTCACCTTTATCTATCAAATTAACGACTCACAGAGCCGGCACGGGTTCCGGCCGGTTGTGAGCAATACCGTACAGATAAATCTGCAAGGCTTGTTTGACATACTCGCTGTTGATCCCGGCCGGCAAGGGAGTCAGCTTACTGACCAGGGGTTTGCTAATAAAGTAGAAATTCAAAATGCCCACGAACGCTATGGCGGCATAGGTAATATCCACCTCCGACCGCAAACTGCCACCGTCTATTCCCTCTTGCAGCGTTGCCAGCACAAACTGATACACCTGGGAAAGATGTTTTTCAATTACCTCGCTGCCATAATCGGTCGGATTATTCACTTCAGCCATCATAAACCGGACCAAAAACGGCCGTGCAGCGTGGATATGAAAGACCTGCTCGGCATAAAAACTGAGCCGTTCGATCGGCGAAGTCAGTTCCTCACTCTGCGCCAAATCAAGAGCCTGCCGGATGGGAACAAACTGTTCCTCCAACACCGCCTGGTACAGGCCGCCCTTACCGTTAAAATGATAGGAAACGGCCGACACGTTCATTGCCGCCGCATCGGTTACATCCCGGACGGAAACCCCGGCAAAGCCCTTGGTGGCAAACAGCGGCGTAGCTATTTCAATCAATTTACATTTGCATTCGCTTCGCATCAAATCTACTCCTTATAGTTTACAGCATTAAAACAAACGTTTGTTTTAATGTAGCACTATTTGTCAGCCCTTGTCAAGATTTTTCTTTCCGCCCGGCAAAGCCGCGGCTTTTTCTACTAAATGTCCCAGTATTACAAACTGATTATAGCGGGATAAGATAAAATCGTTATAAAAAGTTTTTAAAATTTTTATAAAAAATTTGAAACCACCGCCATAGACAGGCAAAAACCGGCGCTCAGACTACCGTCTGTTACCACCGGTTTTTCTTTAGGGGCCACTGATTTACTGAACCCATCGGCATGATAAAAATTTTTTACCTGGTAAGCGAAACTGTAGGAATAACCCCACTCTTGCAAGGTTTTGCTGACCCAGCTTCGCCGTGACACTTAATATGGATAAGTCCATGTTTTCTTCGACCACCGGCAGGCAATCACGCCATTTAGTAGCGTTTGCGCTTGCTGGAAGCCGCAATATTCATTTCTTCCCGGTATTTGGCCACTGTGCGGCGCGATACGGTAATCCCCTTCTCCTTCAATATATCGGCCAGAGCTTGGTCACTTAACGGCCGCGTCGCGTCCTCCTTGCCAATCAGTTCCTTGATTTCCCGTTTCACATTGGCCGAGGCCACATCATCGCCGTCCGAACCTTGCACACCGGCGGTAAAAAAGGACCGGAGGCTAAACACCCCATACGGCGTATCCACGTATTTGTTGGCCGTAGCCCGGCTTACGGTGGACTCATGGACTTCCACCCGATCGGCCACCTTTTTCATCGTTAAAGTCTTTAAGGCCTGGGGACCCTGATCAAAAAAGTCCCGCTGAAAATGAATGATCGCTTCCATAACATGCAGCAGCGTACTGCGGCGCTGCTCGATGCTCTTGATCAGCCATACCGCCGCATTGACCCGGTTCTCAACGAACTTCTTGGTCGTATCGTCGGCATCCCGCACCGCCCGGCGATAATACGGACTGATGGTCAGATGAGGCAGATCGTCATTCAGCAAAATGACATATTCACCGTTCACCTTCTCCACTGTTACATCAGGCACAATATAGCTGGCCGGCGCACCGCCAAAAGCCCGCCCCGGCTTGGGGTCGAACGAGCGGATGACGTCAACGGCCTGCTGCACCGCCTGCACGATGGAGCCGGTCTTTTCGGCAATCAGCTTAAACTTGCCGGCTGCCACCTCGTCGAGATGGTCTTCAATAATCCGGCGGATTAGGTGGCTATCGACCGGCGTTGCAATATTTTGAAAACTATAATTAATATTCCGCTGCTCCAGCTGAATAGTCAGACACTCCCGCAAATCCCTGGCGCCGATGCCGGGGGGATCAAAACTCTGGATTAGGGCCAGCACCTGCTCCACAATGGGTGGTTTCATGCCGGTGGCCTGAGCGGCTTCTTTTATGGTGCAGCTTAAATAGCCGTTGCTGTCAATGCAGCCGATCAAATATCTTCCCACCGCTAAGAGTTCCGGACGGCGCAATGACAGATGAAGCTGCAGTTCCAAATGCTCCTGCAACGAAACGGTATTAGCCACAAAGAATTCGAGCGACGGTTTTTCCTTTGCTCCCGGTGAGTTGTAACCCGGGTCAGTACCGTCATTGAAAAACTCCGCCCAGTCGAAATAGTCGCTCAAGGTGGTATCAGTGTCGGTGTTTTTCTCGGCCTGCCCATAGTCCTCCAGTTCCTGTTCCGCCGGCGAACGGGCCTCAGTTTCTAACATGGGGTTTTCCAGGATGGCCTGTTCAACCATAGTGGATAAATCCTGCGAGGAAAGCTGCAAAATCTCTATCGCTTGCCTTAATTGGGGCGTCATAATTAACTTCTGGCTCTGCTCCAGTTTAAGTCCAAAATCTAAGTGCATATCCTTCCCCCCTTTACCTGTCTACTTGCTTATTCTGTTTCGACAACGCCAGGTATTTTACCTGCCGCCCAAAATGCCGATTTCTGCTAGTGCTCCGCCAACTTGGAAGCTGCAAATTAAATTTGCCGATCCTTTTTAGGCTTAGACCTCCAGCCACGCAACAAAGGGGCGGAAATTCCGCCCCTCCTGCCTAGGTAACCGCTGATTAATTCACCCTGCGCGTCTTGACGGATTTTTTTCCGTCTGACTGCGTCAGCAAAACCTTGAAATAGCAGTACTATTCCTGCAGTTTTGCTTCCTTGCCGGACAAAAAGATCTGCCGCCAAGCCGATAGGCTCATTTAATCAGTACTTACCCAGGGAGTAATTTCAAACTATCCGTAATGTCTCCTAACGGTAGTTTAAAAGCACCCCCTCCAGGTGGTGACACCCTGTATTGTAATACGCTAAAGGCTATACGTCAAATCGTTTAAGCATAGCCAGCCTGGCCTGAATCATCAACGCACACTCAACCCGTTTTTTCTGCAGCTCGCAGCCCAGTTCATAAGGCTGGTCAATCCGGTCATGAAACAACTGCGCATTGGCATGACAGCCGCCACTGCAGTAAAATCTGGCCCAGCAATTACGGCAGGCCTCTTTGTTCAGCACATGCATCTGGCGGAACTGGTCCGGCAGTTCCTTGTTCTGCACGCCGTCAAATACGTTGCCCAGCAGATAATCCTCGCGGCCGACAAACTGATGACAGGGGTACAAATCCCCGTCGGGAGTTACCGCGAAGTATTCGTGGCCGGCGCCGCAGCCGGAGAGCCGTTTGGCCACACAGGGCCCATGATGGATATCCATGTTGAAGTGAAAGAAGTTAAAGCCCTTACCGTCCAGCATACGGCGGATATATTCCTCCGCCAGCAGTTCATACTGTTCAAACAGCACCGGCAGATGCTCCTCAGTCAACGCATAATCGACATCCTTGCCAACTACCGGTTCGACCGACAACTGATCAAAGCCCATGTCGGCCATAGCCAGCACATCGGCGGCAAAGTCCAGATTGTTGGCCGTAAAGGTTCCCCGGAGAAAATAGTTTTCCCCGTTGCGGGATTCAATAGCCCGGCGTACATTATTAAGCACCGGCTCAAAGCTTCCCCGGCCGCCGGCAAAAGGACGCATCCTGTCGTGTACCTCACGCCGGCCGTCCAGACTCAGCACCAGGCTGATATTATTGTCGTTCAGGTACTGAATGATCTCATCCCGCAAGAGTACTCCGTTCGTAGTCAGTGTAAGCTTGAAAATCTTGCCGGTCTCTTGTTCGCGGCGGCGGACATAGTCCACCACATGTCTGACCGTTTCCATATTCAGCAGCGGTTCACCGCCAAAAAAGTCGATTTCACAGTGACGGCGCGGGCCGCTGTGCTCAATGATAAAGTCTACCGCCCGTTCGCCGATCTCCTTGGGCATCAGGCTGCGGCCGTGGCCAAAATCGCCGGTGCCGGCAAAGCAGTAGGTACAGCGCAGGTTGCAGTCATGGGCCACATGAAGGCACAGCGATTTAACAATCGGTTTTTCGCTAAAGGTTGGCGGTACCTCCAGCTCAGAGGAAAATAACAGCCCCTGTTCGATCAACTCGTGCAATTCGTCCAGAATTTCCCGCACCGCTTCGACACCATAAGTGAGCGCATAGGTAGCTATTACCGCCTCATCGTTGTCGCCGGTAAACACATCCAAAATATGATACACCGCTTCATCAACGATATGCACGGCCCCGCTGTTGATATCCAGCAGCACATACACACCATTGATATGAAATTTATGAATTAATTGATTATGTTCCATTATTTCACCTTTCCCCGCCAGTACAGTAAACCCTACCAGCGGGATTCTTATTTCCTTCCGGCCGGGTAAAAATAAGTCCCTTACCGTAACGGCAAGGGACTGACCGGAACGCCAATTATTTCTGGCAGACCTGATTGCCAACCGTGCAGGACGTTTTGCAAGCGGACTGGCAGGAAGTCTGACATTCTCCACAGCCACCGGTATGTACGGTATTTTTTAAAGAAGCTGTATTCGCGGTAAAAATATGTTTAGCCATTGTAAAAATCCCTCCTCCAAAAGAACAATATGCTTCCTTTACTTATTTTATACGCTTTTGTAATGTTAGGCAAGCATAATCATGATACCGACCCGCTCCCCGTAAACTATGCAGGCAAGCAGGCCGGCTATAATCTAATTATTTTGCTGTACTTGTTTCCTGTTCCGGTACGATCAGCAGCTTAACCGGCAGATTGGAAGCGCCCGGCGGGCTGAACGTCAGCCATAGCGACTGCCCCACGTCATAGGTTCCCACATAAGAAGCCTGGCCGTCCTCGGTGCGACCGCCGATCCACAGCCGGTCAGCCGGCGTATTAACCGGGCTTTCCGTTACATGACGGTATTTAACCCCCATAGCGCCGGCATACTCGCCGCCCCGCGGATTGAGATACACCGAAAGCTTATCGGCATGTTCCGACGGCAAAAACAGCTTATACACCACGCCGTAATTGCCGTAATTCTGCACCCGTGAGCCATCGGTGGCGTCAATGCCCCAGAGATACTGGTCAATTTTATTGTCGGCCAGTGTCAGAACCACCGGTCCGTCGGTCGCCGCATCATACACTTTGCCGGGAATAAACAGACGGTCCCGGCCATCAAAGGTACCCCGCAGCCGGTATTGGTCGGCCGGCAGCACGTTGGCCCGGGAAAGGAAGCGTTTAATACTCATATCCTTCGGCAGCATCATCACGCTAACCAGCACCGGCTGGTCGGAAGTAAAATCAAACATGCCGTTTAACAGCATATTAGGCTTTACCACCGTATCTACCAGGCTGACCTGGCCGTGAGCCGGCACCGTCAGATTCTGAATGTCCAGCCCTTTCATATACTGGGTCTGCACCGACTTGCCGATATCCAGATAATTATAGCCGGGACCGCTGATACCTTTTTGATATACGGTGATTTTAGCCGGCTGATCGCCCTGATTTCTAAATACCACGGCAATCCGTTTATCTATTTTGGTGTCATTAACATGGTGAAAAAACAGACGGGCATTGCCCTGAACCACATCCTGATATGTAATGCCGTCGGCCGGCACCATTTCCGGACTATCGGATAAGAGCAGCTTGCCGCCGTAACCGGAGGCCATAACCTGCCACTCCGGCTGTCCCAGCGGGTCCAGGGGCAAACTGACCGTTTGGCCGGCGGCTAGCGCTATGGCCGATCCACCTGTCAACATTATACTCATTGCCACAATTTGGGCTATTTTGGTAAATCTCTTCACTATGTACCTCCCTTTACCTTAGTGCACTCCAACCTTGAAAGCAGAAATGCTGACGGCCAAAATTTCGTCATCATCTTCCAGTTTCAAGATTGGTACAGCACTAGTGGTCTGTCTACTTTGAAGAAGTAATTATGATTTCAAAATAGACAGACCACTAGTATCGTCACTATTATAGCAAACCCTCAGAATTATGTAAAATTGCCGGTCAGGCTCTCCTAAAGAGCCTGACCGGCAATTCTATAACGTATTTACGCCTGCTGCACGATTTGCGGCATCGATGGACTGATTGGACAAATCAATGGACTGTCCCAGCGTGTTCAACCCCTGCACCGAATTATGGAAGCCCATGCTGTTCGAGGCGGCCAGAAAGTCCCAATACCACTGGGCCCGGCGTAGCAGTTCACGGGACTTGTCCAGTTCCTCCCGGTTGACTCCCGGCATGGCCGCGGCCTTGGCAATGGCGGTGTGTCCCCTGGCCACCAGCAAGCCTGCCGTATGCTGTAGCTGCCATACATTGTCCTGGGTGGCCTTTACCTGATTATACAATTGATCGCGGTTTTCCGTATGACAGGGAAAACAGGAATCCTCAATGGTTCTCAGGGGACTGGTCATCCAGTGGGATGAGTATTTCCTGCCATTTTCCCGCATATAAGGCATGTGACAGTCGGCACAGGATACGCCGAACTTGCCGTGGGTGCCGTTCTGCCATTCCTCAAAATCGGGATGCTGCGCTTTTAGTACAGGCACCTGCGAGTCGGGCTGAAAAAAGTCCTGGCCAAAGTCATGAGGTTTTGCCGCATAATATTGATACATCTCCTGCGGTGTTACTCCTTTGTCCCAGGGAAAAATAACCTGTGAGGTACCGGGAGCGAAATAATATTCCGCATGGCACTGACCGCAGACAAAACTGCGCATCTCCTCCTGGCTGGCCTTGGTCACATCATAGCCGCGCCGGGCCATGGCTTCGATAAAGGCCGGATTGATGACCCGCAGGTTCATAGTTTCCGGATCATGACAATTGGCACAGCTAACCGGATGCTGCGACCGGTTCAACAGCTCCTCCAGCGGCTTATTGGCGTAAGACCAGCCCATTTCGTTATAAAAAGCCTCCAACTGCGGTGTTTTACAGGTAATGCAGGCCCCTTTGCTGGTTGGTCCAATGCGCTTTGATTCCCGCAGATCGTCCAGCGAATAGGGGTGCCCCCGGTCCTCCGTATAGTCCTTGCTAAAAGGATTGCCTTTGAAGTTGGTGTAAATTTCCGGCTGCCGGTCGGCCTTCTGCTCTTTAACACTGCCGCCATAGCCGGTGGGAGAAGGAGCGGATTCCAGATTTTTTTGAAAACTTTTATACTGGAGCGGATAGCTTTTCCCCCATACGGCCGGATCATATTCGCCGGCTGGAATAGCTGCTACTTTAAAGCCGACCGGCGGTTTCAGCGCCCACACCCGGATCACCACAGCACCAAACACTACGACCATGGTGGTTAAAAAAGCGATGAGAAACTTTTGTGGTTTATTCACTGCTCCATCCCTCCCACACTGTGATTCCGGCCATGGATCAGGGCCCGGTGACACTTGATACAGTCCTGCCCGCCCTGTCCCATAGCTGTGTTTTCCACTGTCGAACTGTGACAGCGTAAACAGTTCCGGTCAATGATATACCGGCCCTCCTGCGTCAGAATCAGGGCTGCCGGATAGTCGCGCAGCGTTTCGTGGTACACGTCGCGGTTGCCTGTTTTCATTTTGGTCACCAGCTTTTCCGCCAGGCTGTCATGGGGGAGATGGCATTCGGTACAGGTGAATTGTTTGTGATTGGACTGACGCCAGGTAGCCGCCGGTTCGATCATCGAATGGCAACTGCCGCAAAATTGCGGTGAATCGGCCCAGGCATAGCCCGCCCCGGCAATGGTTACCGCGACTACGGCTCCGGCCGCGCCAAACAGAATCAGTCTGATGGTATCGCCGGCAGGGAATTGCTGAAAATTCAATCGCTTGTCCCCTCCTTTTCATAACACCGTCACAGGCAGCGCCCAAGCCGTGATTAGGAAGCATAGCTGTGCAGACCGGGCAGGAGCAGGTTTACGCCGACAAAGGTAAACAGCACGGCTAAAAAACCGGCAATGGCCCAGTTCATCGCCTGTTTACCCCGCCAGCCCAGTACGGTCCGGCCATGAAGATATACGGCATAGATACACCAGGTAATCAGCGACCAGGTTTCCTTAGGGTCCCAGCGCCAGTAGGAGCCCCAGGCATATTCGGCCCATACGGCACCGGTCAAAATCAGCAGGGTAAGAAAAGGCACGGCAAAAACAATGGCCTGATTAGCCAGGCGCTCCAGCGTCTCCAGGGCCGGCAGAATTTCCTGCAGGGCGCCGGCCTGCTTGTCCGTCTCCAGGCGGCAGCGCCAGCGGTACATCAGTGCCAGGGCAAAGGATAACGCCAGCGCACCGTAGGCAATGACGGCCGTCAGAACGTGCACCGTAAGCCAGCCGCTCTTTAAAGCCGGCATCAGCGGTTTGCCCTCCTGATAAAAGACAGCGAACAAGGCGGTCAGAAAAAACACCACCGGCAGGACAAAAGCGCCCAGCGCACGGCTTTGGCAGCGGTGCTCCAGATATAGATACAGTAGAACAGTGCCCCAGACAAAAGTCATGCCAAACTCGTACATATTGGCCATCGGCAGATGTCCGCTCCCGATTGTCCGGATAACCAGCGCCGCCGTTGTCAGCAAAAAGGCAGCGGCGGTAACCTGTGTTGCCCGGTAGGCCAGTCGGGCCTTAAGACAGATCAGGTTACCCAGGTATAAACAGCCGGCACAAAAGTAACCGGCAAAAGACAGGATAAATAATTGTGTTTCCCACCAAACCATCGTTTCAACTCCCTTGTATAATTATAGCATGCAGTTTTTTACCCAGCTCTTCCGCTTGCCCGCCTGTCCCGCCAAACCGTACGCAACTGCCGCCCTGATCCGGCTCAATGGCCAGCCATACACAACGGTAACGGACATAGAGCCCCAGAAAAAAACCGGCCGCCATTAGCGCAAAGCCCAGCCAAACCAGCGGCATGCCGGGATCATGCTTAATCTGCACTCCCGAAAAGGGCACGGTGCCGGTAAAGGTTACCGTACCGCTCCCCGGCCCCAGCGCAACCGGCTGTCCCAAAGCCGCCGCGCCCCAGGACTGCTCCTCTCCTCCGTTATAGAGGACATACAGCACATAAGGGTTCTTTGCCTGCCCCATGACCGGCAGCTGATCCCGAAGGTGGCGTCGGTCCGGCATATAGCCCACCGGCAGGATGGCCATATCCGTACTGCCGGTAAGCGAAAGGAGTTCCTGCTCCGCTACAGCGGCCTGTTGCACCACTTGTCCGGCAGCATCGGCCACGACCGTTTTGATGGCTGTGCCGTAAGAGGACTGGTACAGCCTGATCCCGTGATAGTCCAGGGGATGATTGACCTTCACAGCCTGCCGGAGCACTTCGCGGCCACCGGCTTCAATGCCGATATCGCTAATCCAGTCGGAAACCGAACCGTCCGGATAATATTCGGTGGAAAACTGATGGAGCCGCACAACAAAAGGCTCCTGGCCGGCCGTAACGGTGTAAGCACCGCCGACCGGCAGCTTGACGGTCATGGTATAACCGTACCAACTACCCCAGACCGCACCACAGGCAATGAGCAGCACCGATACATGAGCCAGCAGAATACCCCAGCTGCCGGCAATTCCCTTATCGGCGCAAAGCTGCCTGACCGGACCGGCAGCCTGGCATTTCAGCCGCATGTTCTGGCGGCGCAGAAAGTACCCACACCGTTCCGCCACCTCAGCCTGGGAAGCGGTAACCGACACCCGGTAGCCGCCCGGCAGCTGCTCCAGCCGCTCCGGCGCTGCCGCCGGCGGCCCGTCCCAGATCAGCCTGCGCCAGGCAGGCAGCCGGCGCAGGCTGCAACATACCAGATTCAGGCATAACAGTCCCAGCAGTCCGCTATACCAGCCACTCCGGTAAATAGCAGGCAGTGCCGTGCCGGCAGCCATTGCCCCGATTAACAGCAACAGCAGCAGCAGTCCCAGCCGCATAGATCCCATAAACAGCCAGAGCTGTTTCCATTCCCAGTTTCTCCGATCATTCATCACCGTCCGGTATGACATAGCGCACCTCTTATTGTTACGATTTACTTCCCTGTTAGTATTTAATTTTTTCCAATAAAAAATGCTTTGACATAGCGTCAAAGCATCAGAATTTCTATATTTTATAGTCCCAGTTTGGTAAACACAATGGCTCGCCAGAGCCGCAGTTTGAATTCCCACAGGCCCCACCGGGAGTTGGGAATGTATACCCGTTTGAGCGCATAGGGCTTGTCCCCGCCCCGGTTCAGACCGGCTTCTCCCGTGCAGGCGCCGGCATAACCGGCCTCTTTCAGCAGCTTTTCCGTTTCTGCCGTATAGCCGCCAAAGGGATAGGCAAGAAACTCCACCGGCCGGCCGATATGCTGCTCCAGTACCGCCTTAGACTCAGTAATTTCCTTACGCTGTTCATCCGGACTCAGTGTATCCAGTTGCACATGGTTGGCAGTATGGGAGCCGATCTCCATCCCCCGCCGCTGCATCTCCAGGATTTGAGGCCACGACAGATAACCCGGATACTGTTCCACATAGCCGCTGACGACAAAGACCGTGCCTTTCATCCCATGGCGCTCCAGTAAGGGTAACGCTTCGGTATAGTTATTGTCATAGCCGTCGTCAAAGGTAATAACCACCGGTTTGGCCGGCAAAACTCCCTGGCCGGCCGCAGCGGCGGCATATTCTTTCATCGATATGGTCGTATAACCTTCATCGGCCAGGTATTGAAGCTGTTTATCAAATTCAGCCGGCGCTACCGCATAGGGCGAAGTATCCTCACAGATTTTATGGTATTCCAGAATCAGCGTCCCCTGGGCAGGATACAGCAGCCAGACAAGGCCTGCCACTACTAGCGCCGCCGCCCATATAGCCAGTTTATTTGTGCGTTTCATGATTTCCTCCGGTTTCCAAACACTCCCTAGCAATCTCTTCCAGCTTCCGCAGCCGGTGATTAATGCCCGATTTACCTACCTGGCCACCCATAATCGCCACCAACTCCTGCAGGGTGGCGTCAGGATGCTCCAGGCGGACTTCGGCCATTTCGCGTAAACCGCGGGGCAGTTTGGCCAGACCGATAGCCTGGTCAATACGCCTAATATTTTCCACCTGCCGGACGGCGGCATTGACGGTTTTCTGCAAATTGGCCGTTTCACAGTTAACCAGCCGGTTTACCTGATTACGCATGTCTTTTACCACCCGGACATTTTCAAAGGCCAGCAGGGCATTGTGGGCACCGACAATTCGCAGCAGCGAAGTGATAGCATCGCCGTCCTTTAAGTAGACAATATGATCGTTCTTCCGTTCGGTCAGGCGCACCGGCAGATGGAAATTCTTCATCAGCCGGACCAGCGTTTTGGCAAAGTCCAGATTGCCCGTAACCAGCTCCAGGTGGTAATCGCCCTCCGGCTTATTCACCGAGCCGCCCCCTAAAAAAGCGCCGCGCAGATAAGCCCGGCGGCAGCAGGATTTACGCAGCAGGCCGATGTCGCGGCCCACATTGAGATTGTCGCCGCGCATAATGCCCAGCGCCGCTAAGAGCTCGGTCACAACCGGCGACGGAACTACCTTAAGCAGATAGGAATTATTTTTTTTCAGCCGGCGGCCGCGGGTAACCGTCACCTCGGTCTTTACGTTAAAGCCGCTTTTGATCAAGGTCAACACCTTGCGGGCCACCGCCGCATTTTCGGTCGTAAAAGTAATGCCAAGATTGCTGTTGCCGCCAATCAGCATGGTGCCGCCCATCCGCATCAGGGAAGCCAGCTCGGCAATGTGGCAGCAGTTTTCCTCGCCGGCGATCCGGGCCAGCTCGTTTTTTACTTCACTAGAAAAAGAAGACACCTACCGTCACACCTGCCTAATCATCCAAATCTTTTAACTCCTTGATATTTTCCCCGATCAGATAGTAATCTAAGAGCCGCATCCGCTCCGAATTGACGGTCAGCTTATACACCATGGAAATAATCGCCCGCGACAGTTTCAGCGGGTCATGGCGCACCAAATTGGTTTCACTGATAATGTTGGCTTTCAGCACCTTAATCCCCATCGCCTCGATCGCCTCGGCATCGACAACCACCGGGAAGGCTCCCTGGCTGGCATAAACTTCCCGCAGGGCCGGCGCCACTTCCTGGGAATTGACCACCACATAGTCAATAACGCCGGGTCCGACATGGTCGAGTAACGCCCGCACATGATCGGCCGCTGAGTATCCGTCGGTTTCCCCTGGCTGCGTCATAACATTGCAGATGTATATTTTAACCGCCGGCGTTTTACGCAGCGCCTCGGCGATTCCATGAACCAGGAGATTGGGCAGTACGCTGGTATACAGGCTGCCGGGACCCAAAAGCACGGCGTCGGCCTCGCGCAACGCCTCCAGTGCCCCCTCTACCGGTTCGGCATCCTCCGGATTGATAAAAATCCGCCTGATTTTCTTGCCGGCCAGCGGAATCTGCGATTCGCCCTCCACAATACTGCCGTCCTCCATCTCGGCTTTCAAGCGGACGGTCTGCACCGAGGCGGGCAGCACCTTGCCGCGCACGGCCAGAACCTTACTCGACTCCTTTAAGGCCTGTTCCACATCGCCCAGTACTTCGGTCATCGCGGCGATGAACAAATTGCCAAAGCTGTGTCCCGCCAGACTGCCGTCACCGCCGAAGCGGTGCTGGAACAGTTTTTCCATCAACGGTTCGGTATCAGCCAGCGCCACCAGGCAATTGCGCAAATCACCCGGTGGAATCATCCCCAAATCCTCCCGCAGCCGCCCCGAAGAGCCGCCGTCGTCAGCGACGGTCACAATAGCCGTAATGTTGCTGGTCACGCTTTTAATACCGCGCAGCAGCACCGATAACCCCGTGCCGCCGCCGATGACCGTAATGGTCGGGCCCTTGTTTAGCTTGCGTTTCTGAAAGATAATTTCCACCAGCCGGTCAGGGCCGTCGGGAATGAGCACACTGATGACCGAATGAATAATCTGACGCGTGGCCAACGTCATAATCGTCAGCCCCAGCGCAATAATCGCTATGCCGGCGATAGTGGTCACGGCATAGTAATATTTTCCCGTCGTCAGGTACACCATCCGGAAAATGGCTTCTTCCACCGTACCCACATATTTATAGTTAAACACAATGGCCAAACCGATGCTCGCCGCAATAACGCCCAGGGAGAACAGCAGCAGCCAGCGTTTCAATTTCATACCAGGGTACAACCACTTCAAAAAATGCATAATTGCATTACACCTCTGCTTTTAATCGCATACTTCAGCCATCTTTATCAGGTGGCCCGGCATATGACTCATTATGCTCCTCCACCTCGTTCTTCTGCACATCGCGATGCTCGATATTCACCTTATACCCCTTGCTCCGGAGGTTTTCATAAATCTTGTGGGCCACAAACACCGAACGGTGCATTCCACCGGTACAGCCAATAGCAATCACCAGATTATTTTTTCCCTCCTGGATATAGTTAGGTACCAGAAACTCCAGCAAAGCAGACAGTTTTTCCATAAACTGCTGTGTAATCGGCCATTTCCAGATATATTCGCCCACCATTTCCACCGTGCCACTCTTGCGGCGCAGCGATTCCACATAGAATGGATTGGGCAGGAACCGCACGTCAAACATCATATCGGCATCCAGCGGCATCCCATGCTTAAAGCCGAAGGACACTACGGTGATCGACATCCGCTCCTGAGCACACTCGCAGGCAAACAGCGAAATCACCTTGTCACGCAGCTGAGCCGTCGTCGTCACCGAAGTATCGATAATATGATTGGCCCGGCCCCGCACCGACTCCACTTTCTCCCGCTCACTGGCAATGCCGGCGCTGATGCGGCCATGCGGTGCCATGGGGTGCCGCCGCCGGCTTTCCTTGTAGCGGCGGATCAGAGTTTCATCAGAAGCCTCCAAAAATAAAATCTCATATACGTAACCCTGGGTTTCCATCTCCTCCAGCACCTGGATCAGGGTGCCGAAAAATTCACGGCCCCGGATATCCACTACCAGCGCCACTTTATTAACCTGGCCCGCCGACTGGGTGCACAGTTCGGCAAACTTGGGGATCAGCGCCGGCGGCAGATTATCCACACAAAAATAGCCGATATCTTCCATAGTACGGACGACCTGTGTCTTACCCGCCCCGGACATGCCTGTAATAATGACTAAACGGACATCTTGCATGCTATCACCTCTTTCAAACCTAATGACTCCTGCCGCCCGGTATTCTAGACCACCGGATTCAGGCGATTGGTGCGCCGGTTGAGATGGGCAAGGAGTTTTTCAACCGACGAATTCAACATGGCATCCGGTGCCACATCGTTTTCAGCCAAGAGCTGGAGCGCCTCGCTGAAATCACCAATATGCAGGGCAAAATGACTGTCGGTGCCGACAATCATCTTAGCGCCGTACTGCTTCGCCAGTTGAATGATCCGGCCGCAGTAGGGACGGCTTCCCTTGCGGGAGCGCACCAGCGAACTGTTGTTGACCTCCAGAGCGACATCATACTCCACAGCGGCCTTAACTACGGCTTCGGCATCAATTTGCAACGCCGGATTGCCAGGATGCACGATGACATCCACCCAGGGATTTTTGATGGTATTAATCAACATCGCCGTATTTTCCTCCACCGTACCGGCCGTAAAGCTTTCACTGTGGAAACCGGCCATAACGACATCCAGTTTGGATAAGCGTTCGTCCGGCAGGTCCAGACTGCCGTTCTGGTCAATGATATTGGCTTCAATGCCTCTTAATACCCGTACACCGTACAAAACTTCCGGCAGGGCAACAAGATTGGCAAAATGGTATTCATGCGGTCCGCCCGGCATATTGGGTCCGTGGTCGGTAATACCGATCAGCGCCAGTCTCCTGTCGGCCGCCGCCTTGGCGTTTTCCAGCACCGTGCTGTAGGCATGACCGCTGGCTACGGTATGAATATGCAAATCTGCAACAAGACACATAAGCTTCTCCTCCTTTAAAACACACATTAGACCACCAGACAGCCGGCGGCCTTTTATAACGGACAGGACCTGTGGGGCAGGACCTGTCGTAACCTGCCAATAAAAGCTATCTACAATTATAGGGCAAAGTATCTAAAAATGCAAAGAAACGCCGTCGCGCTTTGGAAAAAGCCCGAAGAAAATAGCCGGTACTTGCCCGGCTTGCTTCCGGTCCGTACCAGCTATTATTAGGTCGTCTAGCGGCCCAGGACATATTTTTCAATCGCCTCGGCCACGCCGTCCTCGTCATGACCCCGCGTGACCGCCTGCGCCGCCGCTTTCACTGTCTCAGAAGCATTGCCCATGGCCACACCCAGTCCGGCATACTCAATCATGTCCAGATCGTTCTGCGAATCACCGACAGCCATGACCGCATCCCGCCCGATTTGCAGCTTGTTAGCCAGGAAATCCAGCGCCCAGCCTTTGTTCACGCCTAGGCAGGTCATTTCCAGATAGTGCGGTTTGGATATGGCCATACTCAGCCGTTCGCCAAAACCATCCTGCAGCAGTTGCCGCCGGATTGCCTGAATGGTCTCCGGCTCGGCAATGGTCAGCATTTTGCTGGCTTCCCCCGGCACCGAATACAGCCCGTCTCCTACTACTTCAGCTTTGACGCCGGCCGTCTCCTCATAGAGGCGGACCCGCTCATTGCGCTCCTTCACATACAGCGTATCGCCAATATGCAGCTGAAGATACCAGCCATTGGCACGAAACAGCGCCAGCACCTCGTCCATCACCGGCCGCGGTACCGGCCGGCTGGACAGCACCTCACCGGACAGACTGGACTTGATCAGCGCGCCGTTATAAGTAATAATCGGCACATCCAGCCCCAACTGTTGAGCGTACGGCAGGGCCGAAACATGCATCCGGCCGGTAGCCACTGTCACCATGACCCCCTGTGCCACGGCATCCTGTATGGCCTGCCTGGTCCGCGGCGAAATGATCCGCTTCGAGTCCAGCAGCGTATCGTCCAAATCCAAAGCGACTAATTTAATCTTCATCATGATCATCCTTTCCTCGCCGGCTCCACCCGTTCGGCTTGCAACTTTTTATCCCGAATGGTTCTGGACAGCAGCGAACTGCCTAACGACAGAATAAAAATCCCCAGCCCCACCAGTGGCAAACTGGAAATTTCAAAGCCGGGCAAAATATAGACAACTAAGCCCAGACCGGCCAGATTTAAGCAGAAAGTAGCCGGCAGCAGCTTTTGCCAGTGCCAAACCGGCCCGGTTGGAAACAACAAGGTTCTCAGTAAGCCATTAGCCATTCCCAGTGCCAAAGCCGCCAGCAGCATCCCGCCGAGAGTGTCGACAAAAATACCGGCCAGATGGCTCAACATAAGGTAAATCAGCAGTGCGTTCATAACTGTTCGCAGCAAAAAACCGCTCATGACCATCCTCCCCACCGGAAACCGAGTAAACTGCAAAACCACTGCAATCCCCTTTAATTTTCTCGTAACCGCAGTAGTTCATTAACTCCATTTATTATATCCTGCCAACTGGCTGAAAACCAGTTTATTTTCCCTTCGGAAGAGCGGTGTCTCATCAGGCGACTCCAGCAAGAGCAAAGCCTGTTTTAATTCCAAACCGCCGCCAAAGCCGGTTAACCCGCCATGACTGCCGATGACTCGGTGGCAGGGCACTACAATAGGCGTACGGTTGATATGCAGGGCGCCGCCGGCGGCCCGGACAGCCTTCGGCGAGCCTGCCGCCTCAGCAGCCTGCCGGTAGGTACGGGTTTCCCCATAGGGAATGGTAGCCGTATACGACAAAATAGCCTTCTGAAACGGCGTATAACCGCTCCAGTCGACAGGCACGGTGAACTCTACGGGAAAGCCCTGCCAGTAGAGCTTCAACTCCTGCTGTAGCTGGCCGGTATAGGGATGCGGTTCCTCGCCCCGTTCTCCTTTGCAGTTATCTATCGACAAAATAGCCGTTTCCTGATCCGGCTTAGGAAAACTCAGCTCATACAGGCCTTTTGCCGACCAGACCGCCGCCATCCAACCCCAGGCTGTTTCTAGTAAATCATACTGCATGTCTTTCCACTCCGTTTCACTTATTTATTAAAAAATTTTCGCCATATTGATTTTTAAATCCTCTTTCATGCATGAAAATATCCGATTGGTTCATGCTATAAGTAAAGCCGCATTACAGCCCATTATACAAAATCGCCCTGTGGCCGGGCAAAATTTATCTGGGAGGTCTGAATATGTCTTTGCTCGATAAAGTCAACGCAGAAACCCGCAATCTCGTCAACATGTTCTTTGACAAGGAGCCGCTCAACTATTTAGAAGCTGCCAGCCTGTACGGGGTCGTCGCCCAGGGCCGGCTCAACATCTCCATACTGGAAATCATGTATAATCACGCCCAGGATTCCGAGTTAAAGGCGTTGATAAAAGAAGCTCTTGAGTATGACACGGACAACTTAATCGAACAGTCGGAGGAACTGCTGGAGGAAAACGGTGCCGCCCTGCCCACCTTAAGCTTTACTAGACGGGCGCTCCATAAATCGCCGCTGGACATTCCTCAGGACGCAAGGGCCACCGACCGGGAAATCGCCCTCTATCTGGCAACCCTCGCCAAAGCATCACAAACGGCACTGTTGGGGGCCCTGCACCAGTCGTACCAACTCGAAGTGGCTCTCCTCTACCGCGAGAAACTGGATGCCGGTCTGGACTGGGATTACCGGTTGCTGCAGCTGGCCCTGGACCGCGGTTGGCTGCCCCACCTGTCCAAGATCACGCATTAAAAAATTGCCGCTCCTGCTGGAGCGGCAATTTTTATCGTATGTATTTATTGCTGTTCGAACTGATCCTTGCCCACGCCACAGAGGGGGCAAACCCAATCGTCCGGAATGTCTTCAAAACGAGTTCCCGGCGCAATGCCGCCGTCCGGATCGCCTACCTCTTCATCATACACATAATTACATACTGTACATACCCATTTTGCCATCGTAAACATCCCCTTCTCAATTTTATATAGGAGCACAAACCGCAGTTCCCGGCCAAGCCGGTCACCGCAGCGCGCCTGCTACCATCTAAGGGCGTCCCGTTCCTTACCAGTTTCGGCTGGAACCGCCGCCGCCGCCCGAGCCGCCGCCAAATCCGCCGCGGCCACCCGGACCGCCACCACCACCGCCGCCGCGGAACCGCAGCAGCGACAACAGCAGCCAGGTAATGCTGCCGCCCAGAAACACCCAGTCGAAGATAAACAGCAGCAGCAGCAAGCCTGCCGCCACGGCTTTCATCCACCAGGGCAGTGCCGCCCAGGCAGAGTCCTGGTGTACGGCGCCGCTCTTAGTCACCCCTTTGCTGCCAGTAGGAAGCTCCAGGCCGTATTCGGCGGCCGTAACACTGGCCAATGCCAGATAGCCATTCAAAATTCCCTTATCATAGTCCTGCTGGCGAAAAAAAGGCAGCATGTATTCATCCTGAATCCGCCCGGTTTTCGCATCAGGCAGGGCCCCTTCCAGGCCATAGCCCACTTCGATTCTCGCTTTGCGATCCTCGGTGGCAACCACAAGGACGACGCCGTTGTTTCGTTCCTTATCGCCTACGCCCCACTGGCGCAGTATAGCCAGTCCATATTCCTCCGGCGCGGCGTCACCAAAGCTCTTCACCGTCACCGCCATCAGTTTGGCCGTGGTCTTTTCCTGCAGGTAGCTCCCGACCTCGTTAATGCGGTTTTTGGTAGCGCTGCTCAACACCCCGGCGTTATCCTGCACATATACATTGTTCGCGGGAGCAGGCGGTATCTGTGGCTGTGCCCAGGCTACGGCCGCGATGACCAGCCAAGCACTCGCCAACAGACAAGCCAGCCATTTTTTCATAAAAATCCTCCGCTTTCGCGCTAGTACTCCACCAACCTTGAAAATAGAAGCTGACAAAATTTTTCCCCGTCATCATCTTTATGCGTCAAAGTTGGCAGAGTACTCGCTAAAACTGAACCGAAGGCACCTGTTTCGCTCCTTCTTCCACCTTAAAATATTCCTTGGGACCAAAACCGATGATGCCGGCAAAAATACTGGTCGGCAACGACCGGATTTTTACATTGTACACTTGCACCGCGTCGTTATAATCCTTGCGGGCCACTGCAATCCGGTTCTCCGTGCCGCTCAGTTCGTCCTGCAGGGCGAGAAAATTCCGGTCAGCCTTTAGATTCGGATAATTTTCGGCAACAACCAACAGACGGCTTAAAGCACTATTGACCTCGGCATCGGCCTGCGCCTTGGCAGCAGGTCCCTGCGCCCCGGCCAGTTTGGCCCTGGCGTCAGCCACAGCCTGAATGGCGGCCTGTTCATGGGCGGCATAGCCTTTGACCGTATTTACCAAGTTGGGAATCAAATCGGTCCGCCGTTGTAACTGGTTATCAATCTGACTCCATTTCCCGTTAACCTGCTCATTTAAACTGATCAGGCCGTTATAAGCACTCACGCCCCAGACAACCACCAAGGCAATGACTACAAGTACAATCCATCCTGCTTTATTCATAATGCGGTAAAGTCAACCTCCCTTTTTCCAATGTTTCCTTTGCCTCTCTATTTTACTACTATTTCAGCCCGATTGACAATGCTTAACCGATTCTGCCACCGCTACCGGCTACCCTCTCAGTCCTAATCACTGAAATAGGGCCGGCTATTTTCCGTAAACCGCCGCATTGCCGTCCCGCAGCCTACTACAACCGGCAGAGTCTTCCGCCGCCTCGGGTTACGAAAATCTCCCACCATCAATTCCACCGGGTTAAGGCCGGACCGGTACCAGTACTAGTGTATCCCGCCTGCCGATCGCTATGCGGCCGGAACCGCGTGGCTTTCGCCGCTGCTTTTCTCCCCGGCCGGCAAGCGGCAATCAGTAGAGCTACAGGACAAAAAGGGAAGCGGGAGAACAGTCTCCCGCTTCCCGAAAAGAGCCCGCCATGATCTGCGCGCCGGTCGATGGCAATCGCTACACACCTATACGCAATCTTTCGACCGCGCACAAGCATTTTGCCACTGCCACCGGCCTTTGCCCGACCGCCCGGAATACCTGCCGAGCCTGCCGCAATCGCCAAACTGCGACAGACCCTTCGTAACGGTCGTCCCGGTGACCCTCCGGCACCCCGGACGATCTTGACTCGACCGCCAGCCATCCCTTTCGACCCCGCGACAACAGTTGGGCTGCCGCACAGCCTTACGGAACCGCTGACGATCTTCCCGCCGACTGCTGCCGAACCGCCAGACCCGACAGCAATCTTTGGCCGAACCGTGCCGAGCTTCCTTTGAAACCCGGCACCGCTCTTGGCTCGACCATGACGAACCCCTTTCACTACTAGTATGGCTTAATTTAGAGTTATCATACCAGTGCCTTTAGTGCCCGCTTCGTTAAAATAAGAGCCATTATTTCTTCCAGCTTGCCTCGATACACGCTAGACCCTTTCTTACAGCTTCGGCGCCGCCGGATCACGGCGGAAAAAAGCATAGACCGCCTCCGCCGCCGGCCGGGTCATGCCCGGTGCAGCCGCCAGCTCTTCCACCGCGGCCTGTTTGATCTTGGCCAGACTGCCGAATTCCTGCCACAGCGCCTTGCGGCGTTTCTCCCCGATACCCGGAATGTGATCAAGTACCGACACCATGTTCCGCTTCGACCGTAATTTCCGGTGATAGGTGATGGCAAAGCGATGGGCTTCATCCCGGATGCGCTGCACTAAATAGAGCGACTGGGAGTGGCGCGGCAAAATCAGCGGTTCGCTCATCCCTTCCCGGAAAATATGCTCAAACTCCTTGGCCAAACCGACCACCATCACGTCATGCAGACCGGCGCCGCGGATAATCTCCAGAGCCGAACTGAGCTGCCCCTTGCCGCCGTCAATGATGATGAGGTCGGGCAAGGGAGCGCTGCCGTCCCTGTAGCGTCGTCCTACCACTTCCTGCATGGATTTGAAATCGTCCGGCTTGCCTTCCACTGTACGCAGCTTAAACCGCCGGTAGTCCTCCTTCTTGGGCAGGCCGCCTTCGAAAACGACCATGGACGCCACCGTTTCCGCTCCCTGAATGTGGGAAATGTCGAAGCATTCGATACGCTCCGGCAGACCGTCCATCGCCAGATAGCGGCCCAATTCACGAACGGCACCCTCGGTGCGGTCGGCCTGATCCTGAATTTTAAGCGCCTGCTCATTAAGCACCAGCAAGGCATTGCCTGCCGCCATCTGAACCAGATCCTTCTTCGTACCCCGCTTAGGCACCTCCAGCCATACTTTGCCACCCCGCAGACCGCTCAGCCACTCAGTCAACAGTTCCTGTTCGGCCAGTTCCAGCGGCAGCAGGATTTCGCGGGGAATAAAAGTAGACTGACTGTAATACTGCTTGAGAAAAGCCGTCAACAAATCGGCATCCTCTTCCTCCTCGCCGCCGCTGAGCAGAAAATGATCGCGGCCCACCATTTTGCCGCTGCGAATAAAGAAGACCTGGACACAGATACCGGCGGCCGACCGGGCCAGTCCCACCGCATCCTGGTCACCGGCGCCTGTTACGATATTTTGTTTTTCCGTAATTTTCTCCACCGCCTGCAACTGGTCACGCAACCGGGCGGCCTGCTCAAACTCCAGATTTTCCGCGGCCTGATCCATTTTCCGGCGCAGGCTTTTTACCATATCCTCGCTGCGCCCCTCCAGGAACAGGCAAACTGCCTTGATCATATCGCCGTACTCGGCCTCATTCACCTTGCCGGCGCAGGGCGCCAGACAGCGTTTGATATGATATTGCAGACAGGGACGCGGCGCATCCAAGCGCCGGCAGGTCCGCAGCGGAAACAGCCGTTTCAAAAGCTTCAGCGTTTCGTGCACCGCTCCCGCATTGGTATAAGGACCGAAATAGCGGGCGCCGTCTTTAACCACCTTCCGGGTGGCATACACTCTGGGAAATGGTTCGTTCAAAGTGACCTTAATATAAGGGAAACTTTTGTCGTCCCGCAGGCTGATATTATATTTAGGACGATGTTTTTTGATCAGATTGCATTCTAAAATAAGCGCCTCCATCTCGGAAGCGGTTACAATATATTCTAAGTCGGCAATACGGGCCACCATGGACCGCACTTTCGGCGAATGGTTGCGGCTGGATTGAAAATAGGAGCGGACCCGGTTTTTCAGTACCACCGCTTTGCCGACATAAATAATCTTTCCCTGGGCGTCCTTCATCAGATAAACGCCCGGCTGATCAGGCAAATGGGCCAACTTTTCCGTTAAATCTGTATGCATGTATTCCTCCCCGGCAGGGACTGAGTCATTCGCACCGCTGCCGCCTGTATTGTCATTGTACCAGCAAATGCCGTGTTTTGCCAGTTGCTCGCCCTCTATATAAAATTATCCCATAAGTTCATTGTATACATGTGTAAAACTGCTTGTATAAATGCCGCTAATCATCTATAATGTCTCCGTTAGAGTCTGGTTGCGAATGTAACAACCGGGCATACTAAGACTGCAAATGGGAGGTCTATACCGATGTTCAAGCGTGTATTAATTGCCAATCGCGGTGAAATCGCGATACGAATCATCCGGGCCTGCCAGGAGCTGGGAGTTGAAACAGTCGCTGTCTATTCCAGTGCAGATGCCGATGCGGTACATGTGAAGCTGGCAGATCAGGCCATCAATATTGGCCCGGCCGATGCCACCCGCAGTTATCTCAATATGGCCGCTATTTTAGATGCGGCTCAACTGGCCGAAGTAGACGCCATTCACCCCGGTTATGGCTTTTTATCGGAAAATGCCGACTTTGCCGAAGCTGTCATCAAAGCCGGCTTTGTGTTTGTCGGTCCCCGTCCGGAAACTATCCGCAAAGTGGGCAACAAGGATGCGGCCCGCGAGCTGATGAAACAGGCTGGCTTGCCGATGGCCCTTGGCAGCGACCCTGTCAACAGCCTGGAAGAGGCAGTCAGCACGGCAGCCAAAATCGGCTATCCCATCATTATCAAGCCGATTGCCGGCGGCGGCGGCAAATCCATGTTCGTGGCTCAAAATGAAGCGGATATCCACACGGCGGCGCTTAAAATTGATTTTACCACAGCCGGCTTTTATTTAGAAAAATATATCGCCAACGCCCGCCATATCGAAGTTCAGATCGTGGCCGACAACTACGGCGACGTCATTCATCTGGGAGAACGGGAATGCTCCATTCAGCGGCGCAATCAGAAAATCCTGGAAGAAGCGCCTTCCTGCGTCATTACGCCGGAAATGCGTCAAAAAGTGAGTGCCTTGGCCATCCGGGCAGCTAAAAGCGCCAATTATACCAACATTGGTACTGTGGAATTCCTAATGGACAAAAACACCTGCGAATTTTATTTCATGGAAATCAATCCCCGCATTCAGGTGGAACACGCCATTACTGAAATCACCACCGGCGTCGACCTGGTGAAGACGCAGCTACGCATCGCCTCCGGCGATCCGCTGCCCATCCGTCAGGAATACATGAAGTTTAACTGTCATGCCATTGAATGCCGGATCAACGCGGAAGACCCTGATAATTCCTTCTTGCCTTCGCCTGGTGAAATCACTTTTTATCATCAGCCCGGCGGTCCCAATGTCCGGGTGGACGACGGCGTCTGCACCGGCTCAATTGTCCAGCCGTACTATGATTCGATGATCGCCAAGATCATTACCTGCGGTCGCACCCGGGGCGACGCCATTAAGACCATGCGGCGGGCCTTGTCCGAATTCCGGATTGTCGGCGTGAAAACCACCATTGATTTTCACCGGAAGCTGCTGGATAATCCCTACTTCTGTAGCGGCGATATTGACACCCAGTTTATCGCCAAGCGGATGACGCCTTCCTCCGAAGATTAATATAAGCCAACGCAGGCAAGCTATCCCAGCTTGCCTGCGTTTTTTTGCGTCTATATCACAATTTATTTCGGTCTTCCGTTCTCCCCATTGGCCTTTTCCGGAAAAAGACGGTCCGCAGGATGCCGGAAGAGTCAGCTTCCGTTAAGAAATCCGCCTGTGCCCTTTGGGTAACTGTTTGAGCAAAGCGAGTTTCGGATTTTAGGAAGTTGACTCTTCCGGCAAGTCTTTTGGAGGCAGGCCTAGCCCTTTTGGTCCTTTTGGGGCAATGCCAAAAGGACATCAGTTCTGTCGCCACATAAACAGGCTGTTCCAAATGAAGTCATTTGGAACAGCCTGTTTTTTTATGCCTGCCGATCCTCTCTGATGCCCCGTTCCAGTACCGGTGCCAGAAACTGTCCGGTATAGGATGTCGCTGTGGCGGCAATATCCTCCGGCGTTCCCTTGGCGACAATAGTACCGCCGCCGGAACCGCCCTCCGGCCCCAGGTCAATCAGATAATCGGCCGTTTTAATCACGTCCAGATTGTGTTCAATCACCACCACACTGTCACCGCCATCCACCAGGCGCTGCAGCACCTCCAGCAGCCGGTGAATATCAGCCGTGTGCAGACCGGTAGTCGGCTCGTCAAGAATATACAGCGTCTTGCCGGTGCTGCGGCGGGCCAGTTCGGTAGCCAGTTTGACCCGCTGGGCCTCGCCGCCGCTCAGCGTGGTAGCCGGCTGTCCCAACTGAATATAGCCTAAACCGACATCCTGCAGAATTTGCAGTTTGCGATGGATTTTCGGGATGTTTTTAAAAAACTCCACCGCTTCGTCAACCACCATATCCAGCACCTGAGCAATGCTTTTGCCCTTGTACTTGACCTCCAGCGTTTCCCGGTTATAACGCGCCCCTTTGCACACTTCACAGGGAACATAAACGTCAGGCAGAAAATGCATTTCAATCTTAATAATTCCGTCGCCGCGGCAGGCCTCGCATCGCCCGCCTTTTACGTTGAAGCTGAAGCGGCCCGGCTTGTAGCCGCGTACCTTGGCTTCCGGCGTCTGGCTGAACACGTCGCGGATCACGTCAAACAGGCTGGTATAGGTCGCCGGATTAGAGCGCGGCGTCCGCCCGATCGGCGACTGGTCGATATCAATGATTTTATCAATATGCTCAATACCACGAATTTCGTTATGCTCGCCCGGGCGCTGGCGGCTGCCGCCATACAGCCGGGAAGCCAGCCCTTTATATAAAATTTCATTAACCAGCGTACTCTTGCCTGACCCGGAAACACCGGTTACGGCGGTAAACACACCCAGAGGAAACTTGACGTTGATCTTTTTCAGGTTATTTTCCCTGGCGCCGATTACTTCCAGCCACTTGCCGTTAGGCTTGCGCCGTACAGCCGGTACGGGAATATATTTGGCGCCGCTCAGGTACTGGCCGGTTACCGAATCCCGGCAGGCTTTAATCTCTTCCACCGTACCCTGGGCGATGATCTGCCCGCCACCGGAGCCGGCGGCCGGACCGATATCGACAATATGGTCGGCGGCATACATGGTATCTTCGTCATGCTCAACCACCAGCAGGGTATTGCCTACATCCCTTAAATGCTTGAGCGTGGCCAGCAGCCGGTTATTATCCCGCTGATGCAGTCCGATACTGGGCTCGTCCAGAATATAGAGTACCCCGACCAGGCCGGAGCCGATCTGGGTCGCCAGGCGAATACGCTGCGCCTCGCCGCCGCTTAACGTCCCGGCCGCCCGATCCAGCGTCAGATAATCAAGACCCACATTGACTAAAAAGCCCAGCCGGGCATTAATTTCCTTCAGGATCTGACGGGCAATCGTCATTTCCCGTTCTGTCAGCACCAAACCGGCAAAAAAATCCCGGCATTCGACGATGGTCAGCCGAGTCACTTCATAAATATTCTTGCCGCCCACCCGGACAGCCAGCGTTTCCGGCTTGAGCCGCGCTCCTTTACAGGTCGGGCACGGCTTGGAGCTCATATACTCCTCAATGTCTTCCTTTGACCAATCGGAAGCTGTCTCCCGGTAACGGCGGTTTAAGAGGGGAATGACTCCTTCAAAAGGCAGATGGTAACGCTTGGTCTCGCCGTACATATTCTCATAGGTGAAAGTGAACTTCTCCTCCTGAGACCCATTCATGATCAGTTGCTTCAACTCTTCACTTAAACTGTCCCAGGTACTGTACAGCGAAGCGCCGTAGTGAGTAAGCACGGCTTCCAACTGACACATAAAATAGGAATTCAGGTTTTTGCTCAGCGCCGCGATCGCGCCGTCAATAAACGCCTTGCTGCCGTCGGGAATGACCAGCGACGGGTCGATTTCCATGTTATTGCCCAAGCCGGTGCAATCAGGGCAAGCGCCGAAGGGGTTGTTAAAGGAAAACATGCGGGGCGCAATTTCCGGCAGACTGATACCACAGTCCACGCAGGCAAAGTTCTGGCTGAACGTCACTTCCCTGTCACCCACCAAGTCAACCAACACCACACCTTTGCCCAGTTGCAGCGCCGTTTCCAGTGAGTCGGCCATACGCTGGCCGATTCCGTCGCGTACCACCAGGCGGTCAATTACCACTTCAATGGTATGTTTCTTATTCTTTTCCAGCGTGATTTCGTCGGTCACATCCTGTACCTGACCGTCGATCCTCACCCGGACATAGCCGTTTTTCCGGATATCGTCGAGAATTTTTTGATGCTCGCCCTTTTTGCCACGCACTACGGGAGCCATAACAATCAGCTTGGTTCCCTCCGGCAGCGCGGTCAGTTGATCGACCATCTGCTCCACCGTCTGCTGACTGATAGCCTGGCCGCATTTGGGACAATGGGGCCGGCCGGCCCGGGCAAACAACAGCCGCAGATAGTCGTAGATTTCGGTAACCGTCCCCACGGTGGAACGGGGGTTGCGGCTGGTGGTCTTCTGGTCAATGGAAATGGCCGGCGACAATCCTTCAATGTAGTCCACATCCGGCTTGTCCATCTGCCCGAGAAACTGACGGGCATAGGACGACAAGGACTCGACATAGCGCCGCTGTCCTTCGGCATAAATGGTATCAAAGGCCAGCGAGGACTTGCCGGACCCGCTCAGGCCGGTAATCACCACCAGTTGATCCCGTGGCAATTCAATATCAATATTTTTTAAATTGTGCTGTCTCGCACCTTTTATGATAATCTTTTCCTTCACTTTCGCATTCCTTCCCTGTATTTGATCAATCCGCCGGAAACCACTGATTAATTCACCCTATGCAACCTGACAGATCTTTTTCCGTCTGGCCCACAGGCTCATGTAATCAGCGGTTTTCCTGTGATCGTTATTTTGCTTTCTTCCGGCTTACCGGCTTAGGCTGCCCGGCCCGTTCCTTCAACTCGACAATCATGTCGCGCAGTTCGGCGGCGCGTTCGAACTCCAGCTTCTTGGAGGCTTCGCGCATCTCCTTTTCCAGCTTGCCGACCAGTTCCAGCATCTCTTTTTTATTTAAGTTGCCAATCCGGTCGGTCTTGTATTCCGCCGGCAATTCGGCTACCTTAGTGGTCTCAATCAGATCTTTAACCCGTTTTTGCACCGTCTGGGGCGTAATGCCGTACATCGTATTATACTGCTCCTGAATATCGCGGCGGCGGTTGGTCTCGGCAATGGCCCGCCGCATGGAATCGGTAATCCGGTCGGCATAAAGAATAACCTTGCCGTTGACATTGCGGGCCGCCCGACCGATCGTCTGGATCAGCGAGGTCTCGGACCGCAAAAAGCCTTCCTTGTCGGCATCCAGAATGGTGACCAGAGACACCTCGGGCATATCCAGACCTTCCCGCAGCAGATTGATGCCAATCAGCACATCAAATACACCGGCCCGTAGGTCCCGGATAATCTCGCCCCGTTCAATGGTAGCAATGTCGGAATGCAAATACCGCACCCGGATACCGGTTTCCTTTAAAAATTCCGTCAAATCCTCCGCCATTTTCTTGGTCAGCGTGGTAATCAGCACCCGCTCATTGGCAGCGGCCCGCAGCTTGATCTCGCCCAGCAGATCGTCCATCTGCCCTTTGATCGGACGGACCTCAATCTCCGGATCGACCAGGCCGGTAGGCCGGATAACCTGCTGCGCCACCTGGCTGGCCTCTTCCATTTCATAAGCGGCCGGGGTGGCCGATACATACACAATCTGACGAATCCGTTCTTCAAACTCGTTAAATTGCAGCGGCCGGTTGTCAAAAGCCGACGGCAGGCGGAAGCCATTTTCCACCAGCGATTGTTTGCGGGATCGGTCACCGGCATACATCGCCCTGAGCTGTGGCAGCGTCACATGGGACTCATCAATGACGATCAGGAAATCGTCGGGGAAAAAGTCAATCAGTGTGAACGGTGATTCGCCCGGTTTACGGCCAGTCAAATGGCGGGAATAATTTTCGATGCCTGAACAATAGCCCATTTCCTGCATCATTTCCAGGTCGTAATTGGTCCGCTGCTCCAGGCGCTGCGCTTCCAGCAGTTTGCCCTGCGCCCTAAACAAGGCCAGTTGCCCGGCCAGTTCGGCTTCAATATCCCCCATGGCCCGTTGCATGGTTTCACGGGAAGTAACATAGTGAGAAGCCGGATAGATGGCAATATGCTTACGTTCGGCCAGCACCTCACCGGTGAGGGTGTCAATTTCCAGAATACGCTCCACCTCGTCGCCGAACAGTTCAACACGGATAGCCTTCTCACCGTAGGCGGCAGGAAAAATCTCAATGACATCACCCCGGACACGAAACTTGCCGCGGACAAAATTAATATCGTTCCGTTCATACTGGATGTCTACCAGCTTGCGTAAAATATCATCACGGTCCCGGATTTGCCCCTGGCGCAACGACAGCACCAGATCACGGTATTCATCGGGCGAACCTAAACCATAAATGCAGGACACGCTGGCCACAATAATGACGTCCCGCCGCTCAAACAGCGAGCTGGTAGCCGAATGGCGCAGCTTGTCGATCTCATCATTGATCGAAGCATCCTTCTCAATGTAGGTGTCAGTGTGGGCAATGTAGGCTTCGGGCTGGTAGTAGTCGTAGTAACTGACAAAATACTCCACCGCATTGTTGGGGAAAAATTCCTTAAACTCGCTGGCAAGCTGAGCCGCCAGTGTCTTATTATGGGCAATCACCAAAGTCGGCTTCTGTACCTTTTCAATCACCTGAGCAATAGTAAAAGTCTTCCCGGTACCGGTCGCCCCTAACAGGACCTGCGTCCGGTCACCCCGTTCAATCCCCTTCACCAGGGCCGCGATCGCCCCCGGCTGATCGCCGGTCGGCTGAAAGGGAGCCTCAATTTTAAAGGGAATACCGCCTTCAGTATCTATGGTGGGTTTATTCAATTTAGGGACTATGGCCATAGTAATCATCCTTAACAAGCATTAATATCAATTAACAATTATTATATCACGCATCGAACAAACTTTCTATACAGCCGCGGTAATAAGATAACAAGAACCGCTCCACCTTATCCTCTCTTTCACTAAAAAATAGAAAATAATCCATTTTGGTCTATGCCTCCCTGCCAGCTAAACAGCTTCTTGCTGGCTCAATCGCCGAAATGCTCCCGTCTATGCCAAAAGCGGCGGAACAGGTCCGCCGCTTTTTTTATAGCTTGCTTTTAATAATTTCCAAAGCCTTATCCAGTTGAATATCGGTAGTTACCGGCTGATTCTGCGGCAATTCCACCTTCACGTCGGGCTCAATGCCGATCCCGTTAATCGAGCGGTCATTGGGCGTCAGGTACTTGGCAATAGTCAGCTTGATCGCTCCGCCGTTCAGGCGCATCAGCGTCTGCACCGAACCTTTGCCGTAAGTCTTGGTTCCGACCAACGTACCGGCTCCCGTATCCTGAATGGCCCCGGCAACAATCTCCGAGGCGCTGGCGCTGCCACCATTAACCAGCACGACTGTCGGATACTTTACGGCCGCCAGATCAGACTGGTGCGTCTCACGGTTCCCCTGACGGTCAACAACCGACACGACCGGTCCTTTGGGCACAAACTTGGAAGCCACTTTCACGCTTTCCTCCAACAACCCACCCGGATTATCCCGCAAATCGAGAACAATGGCCTTCATGCCCTGTTGCTCCAGTTCCTGATACTTCTGCACAAAGTCGTTGCCCGTATTTTCATTAAACATGGAAATACGGATGTACCCAATCTGTCCCGGCAGCATTTTCCCGGCCACCGTCTTAATCTGGATACTGGACCGGGTTACAGTATAATCCAGCACCGGCTCGGCGCCCCGCTTGATGGACAGGACAATTTGCGAACCTTCCGGCCCTCTGATCTTATTGACCGCTTCATCCAGCAGCATATCTTTCGTGTCCTGCCCGTCAATTTTAACAATCTGGTCGCCGCTCTTAATGCCGGCCTGATCCCCCGGCGTTCCTTCAATCGGCGATACAACCATCAACTGTTTATCCTTCATGCCGACCACAATACCTACGCCGCCGAAGGAACCTTCCGTTTCAATCATAAATTCCTTATACATTTTGGGATCCATGTAAATGGAATGGGGATCTCCCAGCGAACCGACCATCCCCTTGATGGCGCCGGCCACCAGGGTATCGGTTCCCGTCTCTTCCACATACCGGCTTTTGATAATTTGCATGGCATGAAATATCTGCCAGGTACCGGCCAGATCCGCTGCATTAACATTCAGCAGATACAAATACCCTCCGGTGGTTGCAAAAAAGGTCAATACGACCAATAATACGGCTCCCGCAATCGTCTTACGCCGACTCAAATACCAACACCTCAATTCGCATCAAGGAAAGTTCGAGACCGGCCCCTTGCTACAAGGTACAACAGCCCCGAACTTTCATGTAAACAATCTTATGCACAATGCAATAAAAATATACGTCCCAACCGTCTGCTCAACGCATAGGTATTACGGCAGATAACTCATCGGGTCAACAGGACTGCCGTTTTCCCGCACTTCAAAGTGCAGGTGCGGCCCGGTGGCATAACCGGTGGCGCCTACCCGGGAGATAGCCTGTCCCTTGCTGACGCGCTGTCCTTCACTCACCAACAGCTCGGAATTATGACCATACAAGGTGGAAACGCCACCGCCATGGTCGATAACAACCGCCTTGCCATAGCCGCCCATCCAATCGGCGAAAATTACCACGCCACTGTCGGCCGCTACGACCGTGTCACCATAGTCGGCGCCGATATCAATGCCGCTATGATAGCGGGCAGTGCCGAAAATCGGATGCGTCCGCCAGCCAAAAGGCGAAGTAATCGGTCCGCTGGCCGGCCACATCAAAGCCCCTGATCCACCAGCCGAACCGGCATTGCCTGGCTGGATGCGACGAATCATCTGCTCAATCTGACGGGAATTTTCCTGCAGTTCCTGGTAAGCGCTTTCCGCCTGATCCCGTTCACTGATGGCGCTGTCCAGCGTTTTCTGCTGCTCCTGCTTGCGAGCGCTAATTAAAGCTTTCTTTTCCTCCGCCGCTTTTTTCAAGTCCACAATGTTCGCACGGTCGGTTTCCAGTTCCGCCTTCTTAGCCAGGATCAGCTCACGTTCGGCCTTCACCTTATTGACCAGATCAACATCCTGGCGGGCCACTCGCTTCAAAATGTCCATCCGGGTCACAAAATCATTAAAATCATTGGCACCAAACAATACATCCAGATAATTAACCTGACCGTTTTTATAAATGTCGCGCATTCTTTTATTCAAAACTTGGCTGCGATCGGCCAGATCATCCTCGGCCTTAGCCAAAATCTCACCATTTACTTCGATCTTTTTTTCCGTTGCCTCTAATTGGTCCTGAATGGCCGAATACTCTTTCTGTGCCACATCGAGATCGCCCTGTATCGAACGAAGCCTTTCCGATACACTGTTAACTTGGGTTTGTGCTCTGGCAGCCCGTTCCTTTTGCTGCTGCATCTGCTGCTGCATGCTTTGCAATTCCTGCTGCTTCTGCTCCAGTTCGTCAGCCAGAGCCGGCATAACGGCAAGAACGGCTACAAGCAATACCAGCAGCACTGCCAGATAACGGCGAATGGTCACCATGAAATCCCTCCCGCACGATTAGTACCGTGGCCGGATTAGAAGCTAGGTTCGCTTAAGAACCTAACGCTACTGTTTAACCCGGCCAAATGACTACACTTTCATAAACTTCTTCAGTGAGATGGTACTGCCTAAGGCCCCGATTACCGCTCCCACTATCAGCAGGAAGAGGCTGATGTGATTGATAAACGGATATTGGGGAATGACCGGCAAAAACGCCAGTGACTGATAGATTTGCGATACCAGGGCGCCGTAGGTTTGACTGAGGAGCAATACCGCCACCAGAGCACCGCCGAAGCCCAGAATCATTCCTTCAATTAAAAACGGCCAGCGGATAAACCAGTCGGTAGCACCGACATATTTCATAATGCCGATTTCCTTGCGCCGGGCAAACACGGTAATCCTGATTGTATTGGAAATAATAAACAAGGCGGCCAGCGCCAAAAAAACAATTAAAATGACGCCCAGCACCCGGATCATCCGCGCCAGATTAAACACCTGCTCGACGACTTCCTGACCGAATTTGGCATTTTCCACGCCTTTTAACTTGGCAATGGCCTGGGCCGCCGGCTTCACCTGTTCGGGCTTGTCCACTTTGACCTCAAACGCATCAGGCAGCGGATTGCTGTCGCCCAAGGCGCTTAGCATACCCTGCTGATCTCCCAGCCGCTGTTTAAACCGTTCCAGCGCTTCATCCTTGCTGACAAACAGCACCTGGGAAACCCCCGGAATTTTCGTGATGCGTGTCCCTGTTTCCCTGATTTCCAGATCGTTCAAGCCATCCTCCAGATAGACGGAGATTTCCACCTGTGACTCCAGCGCGGACGCCATATGGCTGAGATTGAGTACCATGACCAGAAACATACCCAGAATCAGCAGTGACAAGGCCACCGTGCTGATCGAGGCAAAACTCATCAGCCCGTTCCGGCGCAGCGATATCACAGCCTCACGGATAAAATACTCCATTGTCCTAATCTTCATAGCCGTATACCCCCTTGGCTTCATCACGGACAATACGGCTCTTTTCAATGGCAATGACCCGCTTGCGCATGCCGTCAACCACCGTTTTATCGTGGGTGGCCATCACAATGGTCGTGCCGTTCTGATTAATCCGGTCAAAGATTTTCATAATTTCCCAGGATGTCTCCGGATCCAGATTTCCCGTAGGTTCATCGGCAATCACAATAACGGGATTGTTCACTATTGCCCGGGCAATAGCGATGCGCTGTTGCTCACCGCCCGACATTTGCGTCGGATAATGGCGTGCCTTCTGGCGTAAACCGACAAGGTCCAGCACATGGGGAACCCGTTTTTGAATTTCCCGGTGAGAACTCTCCACCACCTGCATGGCAAAAGCCACGTTCTCATAGGCAGTCCGATTCGGCAACAGGCGGTAATCCTGAAACACAATGCCAAGGCCGCGCCGTAAGTAGGGTACTTCCTGCGGCTCCAGGTCGCCGACATTCCGTCCGTTGACAACCAGATCGCCCTGGGTGGGAAGCTCTTCCCGGAAAACCAGTTTAATAAAGGTGGATTTGCCTGCCCCGCTGGGCCCGACGACAAACACGAACTCGCCTTTGTCAATCTGTACATTAATATCTGAGAGGGCGACAGAACCGTTGCTGTACACTTTGGAAACACCGTTCATTTGTATCAATAGCCACTCCCCCTTCCTCCTGAAAAACGCTTCGCAAAAAAGCGTCGAATTTGCCCACACTGTTCTAATGATTTGACGCTTTTGGTAAAAAACCTTCTTTTCCTGTAGCATTTGCAGATATTTCCTGGTAATATCCTGCAGCTTATCCACATCCCGGGGACGGTTCCCGTGAGGTGTTTCTCCCAGGCTCTTCAAGCCGCCTGAGAGAAACCCAAAATCTTACAAGCTTATGTCTGTTGCTGGTGCCGGGACGTTCCCGGCAAGATAATTTTCCAGAATGTGCAGCGCACTACAGTTCTTGCCTAATTTGAAAAAAGCCCTTGACCAGGTTCGGCCTATTTCAGCAGACCGGCAATATACAGTGTCATCACGCCCAACACCGTCAAAAGCCCCAAATACCAAAGCAGCACCAGAAACCGCTGACCTGGCGGCATGTCATAATAATAACCGGCCGTTTCACTTTTCCAAAGCCGGATTAAGGATACGATAAAAATGAGCAGCAGGAAAAAATTCTGGGTATAAAGAAACAAGCTGCCCACAGTGATGCTGCCAAGCCACCACATGAAGGGGGAAATGGCAGCAGCAATGCGTCCGCCATCCAACGGATCACAGGGAATAAGGTTGAACAAATTGAGCAGGCAAGCCGTATAGGCCATCACCAGCATAAGTGTGCTGTCAGTCCAGAAGTAAATGGCCAGACAAACGAGCGCGCTCAGCGTTCCCGCCGCCGGCCCGCCAATTGCAATATTAGCTTCCATCTTAGCCGTCTGCGGCCGTTGTTTCAGACTGATGACCGCGCCAATAAAAGGAATAAACAGGGGATTGGATACCCTGAGTCCCACAATTTTTGATGCCAGCAAATGACCCCATTCATGGACAAACAATAGTAGGACAAAGCCCGCGGCAAATTCCAGGCCAAAGGCCGCCGCATAGGCAATCAGCGAGACCAGCATGGAAAGGGCCATCCCGGTCAGCGAACCAAATTTGACGACAGCCGCCAGGCTGATTACAGCTACCGCCATCCGCCGGATCATACGGCGGCCGACATATACCACCGTACCCCATGGTCTCACGTCTTCCCCTCCCGCAGCATCCTGTACATTGAGGCACAGGCATAAAAAAACGCCCTCTATATGCATATGCAGCAGAGTGGCGTTTTATTTGCTAAATCCCTCACCAAGCACCTCATGGGCGTCGGCTACAATCACAAAGGCTTTTTCATCAAGTTGGGACACCAGTTGCTTTAGCTGTGTAACCTCTCTGGTGCTGACTACGCACATGACCATTTCACCGGCCTGTTTGGTATAGCCGCCGCGGGCCGAAAACAGCGTGACGCCGCGGGACAAGTCGGCCAAAATGGCGTCCGCTATCGTTTCCGGTATGGTCGTCACGATCAGAAACACCTTAGCGGAACTGGGGCCTTCCTGGATCAGATCAATAAGTTTGCTTGTTACAAACAGGGAAATCAAAGCGTATAGCGACAGTTCGGCACTTTTAAACACAATGCCGGCGGACGCAATGACGAAAAAATCCACCATCATCAGGGCCTGACCAATCGGAATAGAAAAAAGTTTATTAATAATAGCCGCAATCTGATCGGTCCCAGCCGTTGTACCCTGCGAGCGAAAAACAATCCCCAGCCCCAAACCGCTGATAACACCGCCATATAAGGCACTGAGCAGCAAGTCATGGGTCAAGGCCGGAATATAGGGAGCGCTAACGTCGATAGACAAGGCCAGAATCACAGCGCCCAGCAATGTGTTCACGCCAAAACGTGGCCCCAGCACCTTTAGACTGATGAGCAGTAAAGGCACATCGAAGGCGATCATGGTCAATCCAACCGGCACGCCCAGCAGATGATGCAGCACAGTGGCTAACCCGCTGACACCGCCTGCCGCGATCTTGTTGGGAATCAAAAACATATTCAGCCCTAAGGCGGTAATAGCCGCCCCCACGACAATCCCCAGATAGTTTAGTAACGCTCTGTTCATCTTCCTACCTCTGTCGTTTACCGATTAACTCCAACGCCAGTTCCGCACTACGGAAGGCTTTTTCATGGAGCCCATTCATTCGCTCTTCCCAAGGCCGGTTAGGACGCTGTCTTTCCGCCCACAGTTCCCTCACCGTAGCTATTAGTGTCTCCACTGTAATGGATTTTAATGTGCCTACCGGTTGTTCACCCAGACATTCCAAAAAACGGTCGATTTTCGGATCATAGGAGATGCCCGCCAGGGGCACATGCATAACGGCAGCAAAGATCAGCGCATGCAGCCGGATACCGATCAGCATATCCAGATTGCCAACCAGTGACAGTAATTCATATGTGGTATATTCTTCGGTCAGAACATGAACTTCCCTGGTAGTGCGTTCCACGATTTTTTTTGCTGCGGCAAAGTCCTCCGGGCACTGCATGGGAATAAACACCACCCGGGCCCCGAATTGCTCGACAATCGCGTCGGCCGCCTTGGCCATCACCGTCTTGTAGTGCTCCCAGTCCTTCCACTCCCGGACTGAAAGGCCAATGAGCGGCGCCGCTCCCTCCAGATTATGTTTGCGCAAAATAGCCCGGCCGATTTCCCGGTCTACCGGGTGCATAGCCAGCACCGGATCGGCGGTAACATGCACCGGCGGCCGGGTTACCTTAAGGCGCCGCAATTCTTCGCGGGACCCCTCATCCCGTACGGTAATCATATCAACCATGTTGCCGATATAGCGCATAGCCGCCTGGGCCAGCCGGCCGCGAACCGGGCCGATCCCCTGGGCATAGAGCATAACCGGCGTATTCAGCTTTTTGGCCAGCATCATAATACTCAAATAGTAATATAGACTGCGATCACTGGTCACATCCTGCAGCAGACTGCCTCCACCGCTAATCAACAGATCGCTGTTGGCCAGCACGCGAATGATTTCGGGATAGTTCAAGCGATATACCGATTCTACGCCATGCCGCTGCCGGGTGTCGGCAGGATTGCCGGAAAGGACAATGATGTTCATAGCCGGGTCAAGCTCGGTCAATGCTTCAATCATCGCCGCCAGCATGGCTTCATCGCCGGCATTGGCAAAGCCGTAATAACCGGATATAACAATCTGACGCACCTTACTCATGTCCCGCAGGTCTCCTTCCCAGCACAAACAGCAGATAGTGAAGGACCTGTACGCCGATTAAGGCGGCGATCCCGCAGACAATTCCCATAAACAAACCATCCAGTCCCCGGATAAAGGACATGAAAATGGGCGTCCGCATATGAGCGAAGGTTTCAGCCAATGAGCCCTGGCCAATGGTGGCCACTACGACAAGAGAATAGCGCAGCGTCGACGGCCAACGCCGGCAAAAAGCCATGAGCAGCAAGTAAAAGGCCGGATGGCCAATCACAAATTCCTTGCCCCGCGGCCGGGCATACATGACCTGCTCCAAAAAGTAGCGTAGCTTCAATTCCAGTGCCGATACCGGTACGCCGGCCGTATGGCCCGACCGTCCGATATACACCCAGGCGGCAATCGCCACAAAGGCCGCTCCCAGTAAGGTTTTTAAATAGACAGGGTAGTTCAGTACTTTGCTGATTTGCCGTCCGATGCCGGCCCGGTCCAGCGGCAGTTGCTCTTCAAACAGGCTGTACCGGGTCAGGTACACCCAGGTAATCAACACTAACGGCGCCACGAAAATCAGCTTAACGCCCCGGAAAATCTCCATTTCCAATAAAAAGCGGACATCGGCCAGCACAGCACCGACAAACAGACCGCCCATAATGGATAGCAGCACGGTTACAGTCAGACCCACCGTTCCCAGTACCAGCATGCGGCCCAGCCCTGTTTTAGAACCCAGACTCTCGTTGGCTCGCCACCGGTCAAGCTGCCAAGTCATGGACAGCACAGGGAATAAAATGGCGCTCATAGTGGCCGTAGCCTGGCGGATCAACGTGCCACCGCCAGCCAGTACCGGCAGGCTCAATCCAATGGTAAGCAACGCCAGCAGCAAATATTGATACCGCGGCTTAAAAGGATAAACCAAAGTTAAAAACAGTACCCCGGCCGCCGTCGTGCCGAAAATCACCAACGCTAACAGCAACGCTGACGGGAAGTAAGGGGGGAAATAAGTAGCCGGCCCGATGGTAAAGCTGTTTTCCAGCAAGGCATCCCTGACACCGGCAACATAGTCCAGATTGGTTTCCACCAGTGTCTTACCCAGCTCCGGCTTTTCATAATTTCGCAGCAGATTGACCCGGATATTGCGCTCCTGGTCGGTCAATACCCAGCGGTGGATGGCTTCGTCCGGTTTTAACTTGGGCTGTTCGTCCTTGGGAATGACATATACCCGGGCTGACCGGTAGTGATTGGCGGCAGCCAACGGCAACAACCCGTCCTGTTTTAGAAACTGCAGCTGCAGCGGATGCTCAATCATGTCCAGCGTAAGCTGCTGTTCCTGCATCCGTTTTACCGTATGGGGCAGAAGATCCGGATAGCCCAGTACCTCATCGCCGACAAACATGAGCGAACTGACGCCGGGAATGTCCCGGAGACGGTCAAAAACGGCATCGACGTCGTCTTCCGTCACCTTATTATAGTTAGTAGGCCGGGCCACAACATAAAACCCATAGCCGGCCGCTTCTTTCATTTCGGCAGTCGACAGGCCTAAGTTCCACTTTTCCAGTTTTTCAAAGCTGGCTTTGACAGCTAGTACCGGGGCAGTGCCCTCTTCCAGCACAACAACCCGCTCCGGGCTCAGCCGGCGCAGGAGGTCACTCTTCACCTCGGCAAAGGTCAGGGGATCCTGACCCACAATGTACACATCCTCCGGTAAAATACGTCCCGCCTCAATAAAGTTCCGCCAGCGCGGATCATTCATCGAGCCCGTCCGGTACTGCTGGAGCAGTTGAGAGCCGGGCACAGCCAGGATTTTACCGCTTTTATTCAGCTTTTCCAGCGTGGTCTCGTATACGGCCAGCGAGGTAATCCCCGCATCCTTGAACTGGTGCATCAGCTCCGGCACAGGAACGCCTTCGATTTGCGCCAGCCCGGTAATATCCTCATAATCCATGACCAGCTCAACCCGCGAGTTGTTCTCCTCCAGGCCGTGACGCTGCCAGCCGATGGCCAGTGCTGCCAGGAAGCCGACAGCTATGCATAAAATAAGTAGTTTATTATATCTGTATTCCGTCAACAATCTCTCCACCTTTATCAAATAACTCCAAAAGAAACATAATATAAAATTCGTCTCCTGTCCAGGGGAACCCTCCTGCAGTACCTTGTCAGTCTTAATCCGTGCCGATAAGGTTCTAGCGAGGGCGATTATCCGTGTGGAGAGTCACTTTGCCATGCTCCATAACAATATCACGGACACCGACATTGAAGGGAAGCTTCTTTAAATCCACCAGCGGAATTTCCGCCAATACCGCACCGCCTAGGTTTCCAACCAGGTTGTTATTGAGTAAAAACCGTTCGGTAACAAACTTAATTTTCTGTCCGTCTCCGACAATTTTTCCATCCAGGGTGATGGCCAGGCTGGCAAAGCCGCCGATGGAAAAGCTGCTGCTTACCTGGACTTTTTCCGGCGTGATGGTAACAACGGCATTTTTTATGCCTTTAACCGATTGATTCAGATAGGCGGCCAGTTCTTCTGCCGTAATCACTGCCGACAGGTCGACCGTTCCCACCGATTGCAGCACGACCGCCCGGCGGCTCACCAGCGCCTCCATGTCCAGCCGCACATCGGTCAGTACAGCATGCAGCTCGCTAAAGGTTAGCTTGTCGGTTTTCGCCTGAACCGCATCCAGCGTAATTGTATCAAATCCGCCGCCCAGCATCAAGAGTGCCGGCCGTCGTTCTAAACGGGCCACCACCTGGCTGCTGTTAAGTACATCCATCAGGCCGTGCGAAACCGCCTGGGATAAAAGAGAAGGCAACAGCCATTCACCGGTCACAGCCAGCACCAGCAAAAGGCTCAGAATTATCGCTGCAAGGCGCTTGGACATAGACAAAAGCCCCCTTGTTATTCTTTACAAACCGCTCCGTAAATACGCTTCAATAAACAAATCCAGCTCGCCGTCCATGACAGCCTGGGTATTGCCTGTTTCCGTATTAGTCCGGTGGTCTTTCACCAGATTATAAGGATGGAACACATAGGATCTGATCTGGCTGCCCCATTCGATCGCCTGGTATTCGCCACCCAGTTCCGCTTTCTTAACGCTCTGCTTTTGCCGTTCCAGCTCAAACAGCTTAGCCCGCAAGAGGCGCATACACTGTTCGCGGTTCTGGATCTGGGACCGTTCGCTTTGGCACTGCACGACAACCCCTGTCGGCAAATGAGTCATCCGGACGGCCGAGTCGGTTTTATTGATGTGCTGGCCACCGGCACCGCCGGCCCGGAAGGTATCCACCCGCAGATCGACCGGATTGATGTTGATTTCTACCGTATCGTCCACTTCCGGCATGACATCGGCAGCAGCGAACGAAGTATGGCGGCGGCCGCTGGCATCAAACGGCGAGATCCGTACCAGCCGGTGCACGCCCTTTTCGGCTTTCAAATAACCATAGGCGTTGCGGCCGGAAATCAGCAGCGTAACGCTTTTAACCCCCGCTTCATCGCCGGCCAGAAAATCCATAGTTTCCACTTTGTAGCCATTCTTCTCGGCCCAACGCACATACATTCTGAGCAGCATCTGCACCCAGTCCTGGGCCTCGGTGCCACCCGCTCCGGCATGGAGTGTCAAAATGGCATTGTTGCCGTCATATTCACCGGACAGCATCAGGGAAAGCTCCAAATGTTCAATATCACGATTCAGCGCTTTGATTGTCTCTACCACATCGGGATAGACACTTTCGTCCTGTTCCTCCATGCCCAGCTGCCATAAAACCGACATGTCGCTATAACGGCTTTGCAAGTTCTCATACTGCCCCACGCTGTCTTTCAGGCCAGTCAATTGCTGCATGACCGTCTGGGCCTTTTCCGGCGTATCCCAAAAACCGGGAGCGCTGATCTGATTCTCCAGTTCGGCAATCCGGTCCTGTTTACCGGCTACGTCAAAGAGAAGCCCTCATTTCATCCAGTTTCTTGCCTAAATCCTGTATCTGTACCCGTAAATCTTCCAATAGCAAGTTATCTCAACTCCTGTAGCGCCTGCCGGGCAAGCCGGGCAGGGCCGCTAATAATAATTTATGTTTTTCGGCAACTCCGTTTAAAAGCGGCACAACCGCCTTTCCCCGCAAACGGGAAAAGACGGGCGGCAGCGCAGACTCCCACTACAGTTAAGTGGGAGCTTTTCGTTTAGCGGTTATTTACCGCAGCATTTTTTATATTTTTTGCCTGAACCGCAGGGGCACAGATCATTGCGTCCCACAGCGTCCTTAACAGCCTGCGGTTCATGGCCGGCCGATTCACCGGCTGACTCACCGGCCGATTTTACAGCCGAGATTTCTTCGTGGCTTTCATGAGCCTGCTGCAGATGGTCCTCCGGCTGGGTGACAATATTCACGCGATAGATGTATTTCACAATATCCTCCTGGATATTATCAATCATCTGCTGGAACATATCATAGGCCTCAATCTTATATTCGATCAGCGGATCGCGCTGGCCGTAAGCCCTGAGTCCGATACCCTCACGCAGCATATCCATGGCGTCCAGGTGCTCCATCCACTTGCTGTCCACCACTTTCAGCATGACCACTTTTTCCAGTTCCCGCATGTTGTCTTCGCCAAACAGGGCTTCCCGGGCATTGTAGGCATCGGTGGCTGTTTTGAGCAGTTCTTCCCGCAGCTCATCCCGGCTAAACTTGGCGAGATGTTCTTCCGTCAGAGTTCCCGGCGGGGCAAACAGACCTTCCATATATTCAATCAACCCGACATAGTCCCATTCTTCCGGGAAAAGCTTCTCGTCGGCATATAGCTCCATGCCCCGGTCGGCCAGCTTCTCAATCATGTGGAAAATATTTTCCCGCATGTTTTCACCGGTCAGAATCGAACGGCGCTGACCATAAATCACTTCGCGCTGCTGATTCATGACATCGTCATATTCGAGCACATGTTTCCGGATATCGAAGTTGCGGCCTTCCACTTTCTTCTGGGCCTGCTCAATCGATCTGGTGATCAGCGAATGCTCAATGGGCTCATCCTCTTCCATACCAAGCTTATCCATGATACCGGCGATGTTATCGGCCCCGAACAACCGCATCAGATCGTCCTCTAAGGACAGGTAGAAGCGGGATGAGCCGGGGTCGCCCTGACGACCGGCCCGGCCGCGGAGCTGATTATCAATGCGTCGGCTTTCATGGCGCTCAGTACCGATAATATGTAGGCCGCCCAGCTCGGGAACGCCCTCACCCAGCACGATATCGGTACCGCGGCCGGCCATATTGGTGGCGATGGTCACGGCATTGCGCTGTCCGGCCTGGACAATGATCTGCGCTTCCAGCTCATGATATTTGGCATTCAGCACATTATGGATGATGCCACGCCGCTTAAGCTGCTGGCTTAAGTCCTCCGATTGCTCAATGGAGGTGGTGCCGACCAGCACCGGCTGTCCTTTCGCGTTCAATTGGGCGATTTCTTCAATAACGGCCTTATACTTGGCCCGTTTCGTTTTATAGATCACATCCGGCAAATCCTGCCGGCTGACCGGCTTATTAGTCGGAATAACCAGCACATCCAGCCGGTAAATCTTACGGAACTCAGTTTCCTCCGTCTTGGCCGTACCGGTCATGCCGGCCAGCTTTTCATACATACGGAAGTAGTTCTGGAAGGTAATCGAGGCCAGCGTCTGACTTTCCCGCTCGATTTTCACGCCCTCCTTGGCCTCAATGGCCTGGTGCAGCCCGTCGGAGTAACGGCGGCCGAACATAAGCCGTCCGGTAAATTCGTCAACAATGACCACTTCCCCGTCCTTGACCACATAATCGCGGTCCCGCTTCATCAAGCCGTGAGCCTTCAGGGCCTGGTTGAAATGGTGGGAGTATTCAATGTTTTCACTTTCATACATATTTTTAATGTTTAACAGCTTTTCCGCCTTGGCAATACCGCTTTCGGTCGGCGCCACAGTATGGGCCTTTTCGTCAACAGTGTAATCTTCCGTTTCCTTTAATTTAGGCACTACCTTGGCCAGCACATAGTAAAGGTCGGTGGATTTTTCCCCCGGTCCGGAAATAATCAGCGGCGTCCGCGCCTCATCGACCAAAATGCTGTCCACTTCGTCGACAATGGCGTAATGGAGCGGCCGCTGTACCATTTGATCGGCATGGATAACCATGTTGTCCCGCAAATAGTCGAAACCGAATTCATTATTGGTACCATAGGTAATATCGGCGGCATAGGCAGCACGGCGCTGGGCAAAATCCAGTCCATGCACGATGAGTCCCACCGACAGTCCCAGGAAATTATAGACCTTGGCCATCCACTCGCTGTCGCGGCGGGCCAGATAATCATTGACCGTAACAACATGAACACCCTTACCGGTCAGCGCGTTTAAATACACCGGCAGCGTAGCCACCAGCGTCTTGCCTTCACCGGTACGCATTTCAGCGATGTTACCGCCATGAAGCGTAATGCCGCCCAACAGCTGGACGTCGAAATGACGCATACCCAATACCCGGCGGGACGCTTCCCGCACTACGGCAAAGGCTTCTGGCAGCAGATCGTCCAGGCTCTCGCCATCTTCCAGGCGCCGTTTGAATTCGCCGGTTTTCGCCGACAGTGAGGAATCACTCAGGCTCTGCAGCCCGGTTTCCAAACCATTGACCTGCTCCACATATTTCGTCATACGCTTAATTTCTCTTTCGTTATCATCACCAAAGATATTCTTAAGAAACTTAAACAATTATTACCAGCTCCTTATACAGCGCTTCCCTTATCTTTTTATGACAGTGGCAGTGATTTGTTCATTGCCATAGTGCGTCTATTATACAATACACGCTATTATAAAATTTTACCAGACTATTGACACTCTGTCAAAAACAGACTGGCTGTTTTCTATCCATTAATTTATTTTTTCTAATAAACCTCATGCTTATTATATACCGCTATAGGCCATCCGATGAAAATAATTTAGCCTAGTACCTTGTCAATCCTAAAACTGTAAGAATAATGGCGCGGCTATTTTTCGCGAGACAAGGCGGAGGAAGGGGGCATAACGTTAGTATGCCGACTGACGACAACGAAGGCTTGCAGAAAATAGACCGTCAGTATTCACAGATTAGGGTTGATAAGGTACTAATGTTTATTGGTAAACTACAGCTTTACAGACAAGCCCTAACAATAAGAAAGGCAGCTTAGCTATCGCTAAACCGCCAGGAAGATTAGGCTCCCTTTTCCATGGGTTCCTCTGTAGTTTTGCCCGTTACCCGTTCGATTTTGTGAGCCACCCACAGAGGATTGTGGTGTTTCACTTCAGAAAGCGGCTGGGTCCCGTCGCCAAACATAGCTTTAAATTCGCCCTGATTGTAGATGCCCAGAAACATATGCCCCACCAGGCAGGCCGTCATTGCCAACCCGATCCACAGATGACCGAATTCGACCCAATAGACAAACAGCTTGGGAAAAAAGGGAATAAACGAGTACAGCAGCCAGCCGCTAGCCGTCAGGAAGGCACCACCGACCAGCATAATTACTCCCATCAACTTCTGACCCGAATTCAGCTTATCCATCGGCATCACCGGTACTTCCCGGCCGAGTAGAATTTTGTGAAGATAGCCGCCACCAATTTTCAGCCACTCCAGATCATGACGGCTCCAGGACAAGACCAGCCGAAAAAAGGCCACAATGCGGTCAAAACCGGTAAACATAAACGTAAAGGCCGATATAGTCAGAATGGCCGCACTGACAATATGAATCCGCATGGCCAAATTGACAAATTCCTCACTGCCGGGCTTCTGCCAGATAATCAGGCCGGTTATGGCTGCCGGCAAAAAACCGATCACCAGACCCCAGTGAAACAGCCGCGACGGCCAGCGATGTTTTAATACCCGGGCATGTTCTTCCTTATGATGGTTCACCACACTTCCCCCCTATACCAATTTAGCCCGGTCAATATACCGGGTATGAAAGAGTTCTTCCGCTAAAGGCCCCAGCGGCTTACCGGCAAACTTGTCATACATATTGGTCAGCGCCTGGTTGTTATGGCTTTGCCGTACCTTGGCCTTTACATCATCCTTATACAGTCCCTGGGTGCGCAGTTTGATATATTTGCTCCGGTCCTGCACCAAATCGGTGACCACATAGGCACCGCTCCACAGAAATGCACTGGCCACACCGGTGGCGGCCAGAAACTCCCGCCGCGTTATTTTTACCGTTTTTTCCACATAATCATACCGTGCCATCGTAACACCTTCTCCTTCAGCTTAGGTCCAGGGCAACAAGGCCCGATACTTGTCTATCCAGGAAGTTCCCATCGGGTTGATCGGCTGTCCGCCGCCATTGATGCAACCGCCGGGACAGTTCATAACCTCAATGAAATGGTAAGGCGAGGTTCCCGCCGCCACCGCCTCGGCAACCGGCCGAAGATTAGCTTTGATACCATGGACGACAGCTACCTTAAGATGGATGTCCTTGCCGGTCTTGGCATCAGTCAGTACCACTTCCGCCTCCTTGACGCCCTGCAGGCCGCGGACCGGCGTATACTCCAGATTGGTCATTTCCTTGCCGGTAATAACAAAGGAGGCGGTCCGTAGTGCCGCCTCCATAACGCCCCCGGTCACACCAAATATAGCACCTGCGCCGCTATACTGTGCCAGGGGATTATCTTCATCGGACCACTCTGTTATTGCCGCGAAGTCAATATGCAATTTACGGAACAACCGTGCCAAATCCCTTGTTGTCAGTACGGTATCAACATCGGGATATTCTGAAGTGGCGCCTTGTGTTTGCCAATAGTCGGCGGCACTGTGAAATTCCGGACGGGATGCTTCGAATTTTTTCGCCGTACAGGGCATGATGCCTACTACATACATGTTATCAGGTTTAACCTGCCAGATATCTCTGGCCCCGTAGGTTTTGGCGACCGCCCCGGCCATCATCAGCGGTGATTTGGCTGACGAAAGGTGCGGTAAGATTTCAGGATAATTCAGTTCGGTAAACCGCACCCAGGCCGGACAACAGGAGGTAAACTGGGGCAGCGGCCCCAAGGGATGCTCCGACGGTTCGCCCAGTACCTGTTGGCGAATCTTGGCCACCAGTTCCATGCCTTCTTCCATGATGGTGTTATCGGCAGCGAAGTTGGTGTCAATCACTTTGAAGCCGGCCTGTTTCATAGCGCCATAAAGTTTCTCCGTCGCCAGTGTGCCGGGAGGCATTCCGAATTCCTCACCGATAGCCACTCTGACCGACGGCGCATTGGAGGCCACCACTGTCACCGCCGGGTCCCTCAGCTTGGCGATGACCGTATCTACCGGGTCCACCAGATCCTGGATGGCCCCGAAGGGACAGTTGATCAAACATTGTCCACAGGAAATACAGGTTTCATTATTGACATGATGCGTCGTGCCGTACTTACCCTCAATGGAATTGGTCGGGCAAAACTGCTTGCACGAATCGCATCCCTTACATTTTTTACGGTCAATCTGAATGATCTCCGTATGTTCACTTTTCTGAAATCCAGTCACTGGCAGGCCCCCCGTTTAAATACATCCAAATTTGGCTATACTAGTATAGAATTGTATTATTGCGACCCGTTTTCCATATTGTAAAAACAAAATTTTGAATACAATATACACACATGTATTTTATCACAATTTGACGCACCCAATAAAGAAAAAAATGCATAAAGGTGGTCTGTTTTATGAAAAAATTGGAGATGATCGGTCAGTTGGCGGATTTGAAAGAAATAGACTATAAAAACACTCTGTCCATCTCTGTCCTGCTGGAGCTGCTGATCGAAAAGAACCTAATCACCCGCCAGGACTTCGCCCAGAAGGCCCGGGAGCTGGAAGCCGCAACTTTGGCGGAAATCATTTTATCCCGCCGCAGTCAAACACCGGTAACCAGCAGTCCGTCACCGCTAAATCCTTAGGGCGTGTTTTTCAATAGGTGAACGACTAAAAAAATTTGCAAATTATCTGATAATTCCATAATAAACGCGATAAATCCCCGCCGGTTCCGAGTGGAACTGACGGGGATTTTTTATACTACCAGAAGGTACAGTCTCTTCCAATAATATGATTCAGTTGAGAACTGCTGATTTCTTAGAATTCCGGCTCAATCAAGCCGTATCTTCCGTCCTTGCGGCGGTAGATAACGTTGACTTCCTCGGTCTGCGCATTGCTGAACACATAGAAGTCGTGATTAATCAGATTCATCTGCAGAATGGCTTCTTCCACATTCATCGGTTTCACGGCAAAACGTTTGGTTTTCACTACCTTAAGTTCTTCGTGTTCCACCGCGTCCGGTACCGCCGGAGCTGCTGCTGCAAATTCGCCTTTGAAGATTCCGCCACGCAGTTTGCGGGCCAGTTTAGTTTTATATTTTTCAATTTGTTTTTCTAATTTTTCAATTACCAGATCAATCGAGGCATACATATCGGCGGTGGCTTCTTCTCCTCTGAGCAACATGCCGTTAATCGGCACGGTCACTTCCACGATATGACGTCCCTTTTCCACAGTGAGGACAACAGTAATTTCACCTAGTGTTTCAAAATACTTCGTCACTTTACCGACACGTTTCGCTACGTACTCTTTTAAGGCCGGCGTAATTTCAATGTTTTTACCTCGTACATTTATTGCCATTTACCCCATCCCCTTTCCTGAGTCATATAAGTAGTATTCCCCATTGATGGAAAAATTCCTGTCGGAAAACTCTGGATTGCACATTATTTTTGTTGTTCCTTGGGAAGCTCCTCACTGTAGTCGAATAAGGAGGCTTTAGGCTGGTTGGCAATCAACCGGGCTAGAATGGTGTCAAAATCGGTCGACTTAAAAATAGGAATGCGTCGCAAAAGGTATAGGTTATCCCGGTCCGGGTGATTCAGCCCGGTCAGTACGGTAAATGCCCCCTGATAGCCGGCCGCCTGAGTCGCCTGGTATACAGGCAGATCGTAAAAACCGCCAGGGTAGGCTAGAAAACCGGCCGGTTGACGGGTTAACCGTTCTATTGTCCGTTTACTGCCGCCCAGTTCCCGGGCCAGCGACTTTTTGTCCAGTCTGGTCAAGTCAGGATGAGTCATGGTATGAGCGGCGATGTTCCAGCCTTGCTTATTCATGTCACGAATTTGGACGGCAGACAAGCGGTCAGGCTTGTCAACATTAACGCCAACCATAAACAATACGGCCTGAAAGCCATATTTCTGCAGCAGTGGCGCCGCCTCGGTGTAGTTATCCTCATAGCCGTCATCGAAGGTAATCAGCAGCGGCTTCTCCGGCAGCTTGACCGGCTGGTGCCGCATATAGGCGTAGAAGGCATCCAGCGAGATGGTGGTAAACCCGGCAGCTTTCAGCTTTGCCAACTGCTCATCAAACGCGGCAGGCGAAACACCCAGTTCCGGATCCTCGCCGGGCACGCGTTCAATATGATGGTAGAGCAGGATAGGAATACCGTTTTGGTACGCTGCCAGAGCCGTACCGGTAAAAAAAATAAGTGCTACACATAACAACAAACCCATTTGCAAAGTTCGCTTCAACAATCTCTCCAGCTCCTTTATCCGAGTGATCCACAAACTCTAAAGCTACAATATCCTTACGGATTTTTTGCCGCAAAGCTCTGGTGTCGTCGGCTTACCGCTATTGATAGCCGAGTCTCACCATCTTGCCTTGAGCAAAATCTCCGTAAATTTAACCTGCGCTTTTAAAGTTGGCGAACTACCAGTACTTTATCAGTCTTAATCCAGTAAATACTGACGGTATATTTTCCCCATCACTTCGTTGTCGTCAGTCAGCATACTCTCGGTATACCTTCTTTCTCCGCCTTGTGCTGCGAAAAATAGCCTGGCCATTATTCCACCGTTTTTAAGGCTGACAAACTACTAGTAAAAATTAATAAACCCGGCATGTAAAAACATGCCGGGTATTGGTTAACAAGAAAATTATGCTTTAAGAACGTTAGCCGCTTGAGGTCCGCGAGCTCCGTCTACAATATCAAACTCAACTTGTTGACCTTCGGCCAAGGTTTTAAAGCCCTGGTCTTGAATAGCAGAAAAATGAACGAAAACGTCGCCGCCATCTTCTCTTTCGATGAAGCCATAGCCTTTTTCTGCACTAAACCATTTAACTTTACCAATCATTGTGAAACTCCTCCTAAAATAAACTACAGGTCTCTTTGACCACAGGATGAATTATAACATAGATGGTTATATCTGTCAATAAGCTAGGCCAATAAGGCCAATTTCTTTCAGAAATTACAAAATCTTCGATAAAAAGGTTTTAGTACGCTCTTCCTTAGCACCGTTAAAAAAGGCCTCCGGCGTGCCTTCTTCCACAATCCGGCCTTCGTCCATGAAGATAACCCGGTCACCGACTTCACGGGCAAAGCCCATTTCATGGGTAACCACCACCATAGTCATTCCCTCACGGGCCAGCGCCTTCATAACGTCCAGCACCTCATTGATCATTTCCGGATCCAGCGCCGAGGTCGGCTCGTCGAATAGCATGACCTTCGGGCGCATGGCCAGCGCTCGGGCAATCGCCACCCGCTGCTGCTGTCCGCCGGAAAGCTGCTCCGGATAGGCATCGGCTTTGTCCGCCAGACCCACTTTAACCAAGAGATCCAGCGCAATTTGCCGGGCATCTTCTTTGGCCGTCTTACGTACCTTAACCGGCGCCAGCATAATATTTTCCAACACCGTCATATGGGGAAACAGGTTGAAGCGCTGAAACACCATGCCCACTTCTTCCCGCACCTTGTTGATGTTAGCCTCATTGGTCAAAGGGATTTTATCCACGATAATTTCGCCTTCCGTAGGCTGTTCCAAATAATTAATGCAGCGCAGCAGCGTGCTTTTACCGGAACCGCTGGGTCCGATAATCACAACCACTTCCCGTTCTTTTACGTGGGCGTCAATGCCCTTTAAAACGTGAAGCTTGCCGAATTTTTTATGCACCTGTTTAATGTTTATCATCAATCTTATACCTCCGCTCCAGATAATCCACCAGGCGGGAAATCGTCAGGGTCATAATTAAATAAATAAACGCCACTGTCAGCCAAATCTCAAACGAACCGTACGTGCGGGCAATAATCAGCTGGCCGCGGCGGGTTAATTCTTCAAAGCCGATTACGGAGACCAGGGAGGAGTCTTTCAGCATGGCAATAAACTCGTTGCCCAACGGCGGAATAATGCGCTTAAAAGCCTGCGGCAGGATAATGTAACGCATCGTCTGACCCCAGGTCATGCCCAGCGAGCGACCGGCTTCCATCTGTCCACGGTCGATCGACTGAATACCGGCCCGGAATATTTCCGCCACATAGGCCCCGCTGTTGATACTACAGGCCGTTATCGCCGCAACAAACGGGTCAATCCGCTGCCCTGCCACGATAGGCAGTGCAAAATAAATAATAAAAATCTGAACCAGTAACGGCGTTCCTCTGATAAAGTCAACATAAATCAAGGACAACGTCTTGACCGCCCAAATTTTCGACAGACGGGCCATGCCGACAAACATCCCGATGAAAAAACCAAAGCCGACACTGAGCAGGCTGATCTGCAGCGTTACGCCAGCCCCTAGCAACAGCAGCGGAAAGGAGTTTACCACCAAATTAAAATCAAAATTCATGTTCTCCACCCTTGCTCATCAATAATAAAAGTCCGTACTTTATGTACATTCTGCAATAAATTATATACATGTCCGTCAAAATGTGTCAATGCTTTTCTGTCCCTAAAACGCGCAAAAAGGCGCAATGGAAATAATTGCGCCTTTGCAATAAACAGCTCGTATTTTTTTCAATGATTACGGTTTTTTACCAAACCATTTTTCATAAATTTTGTCATACTCGCCATTCTGTTTCAGTTCATCCAACGCTTTGTTGATCTTATCAGCAAGCTCGGTGTTTTTCTTGGACATGGCTATACCATAATCCTCGGCAGTCAGCGGTTCACCGACCTGTTGGGCATCCTTGCTGCCGGTTTCTTTCATGAAATAATCATTGACCGGTTTATCATTGATCACAGCATCCACACCGCCGGCTTTTAATTCCATAAACGCTTCGGGGGGGGTATTGAATTCACGAACCTGCGCATTTTTTATCTTCTTGGCTTCTTCCGCCCCGGTCGTACCGATCTGAGCGCCAATCTTCTTACCTTCCAGGTCACCAAAGCCTTTAATTGTATTATTGCCTGTTTTAACCACAACGGTCAAACCGGATTTGTAATACGGTTTGGAGAAATTCACCTTTTGAGCCCGTTCCTCGGTGATCGTCATACCGGAAACAGCCACGTCGATATTGCCTGCCTCCAAAGCCGGAATCAAACCGTCAAAGCCCATGCTCTGAATTTCCACTTCCGCACCCATTTGTTTGCCGATCGCTCTGATCAGGTCCATATCGAAACCTACATAGTCCTTGCTCTTTTCATCCTGAAACTCAAACGGTGCAAAACTTGGCTCCGTTCCCACTTTTAAGACAGTAGCCTTGCCTTCGTTGGCCGCCGGCTTCTGTCCGCCGCAGCCAGCGAGACCGAACAGCGCCACCAAAGCAGCCACGACTAAATATACAATTGTTTTTTTAGACACATTGGTCCCTCCCGTTTCAATATTATGTAGAATTAAACGCTCACCACATAGTTATAATTATACAGGTTAATGTATATTTAGGCAAGACTTTTCCCGCAAAAAGACGCTACTTTTCTCTGTAGAATGGACTTTTCCTTTTTTCTCCTTTAATTAAAAAAAGCCCGGCACGTAGCCGGGCTCTCTCGAAATATTAGGATTTTGTACCAAACCATTTTTGATAGATTTTATCAAACTCGCCGTTTTTCTTGAGTTCATCAATAGCCTTATTGATTTTTTCAGCCAATTCGGTGTTCTTCTTGGCCACGGCAATGCCATAGTCTTCCGAAGTCAGTGGATCACCCACTTGTTTGGCGTCTTTACCGCCGGCTTCCTTGATGTAATAGTCATTAACCGGCCGGTCATTGATTACGGCATCTACACCGCCGGCTTTCAATTCCATGAACGCTTCAGGCGCCGTATTAAATTCGCGGATCTGAGCGTCTTTTACCTTCTTAGCTTCGTCAGCACCGGTCGTACCGATTTGTACGGCAATCTTCTTGCCTTCCAGATCTTTAAAGCCTTTGATAGCACTGTTGTCACTCTTTACAACAATCGTCAACCCTGATTTATAATAGGGTTTGCTGAAATTCACCTTCTGGGCGCGTTCTTCCGTAATGGTCATGGCGGAAATAGCGGCATCAATATTGCCTGCTTCCAAGGCCGGAATCAAACCGTCAAAGTTCATGCTCTGCACTTCTACCTTGGCTCCAATCTGTTTGCCAATAGCCTGGATTAATTCCATGTCAAAGCCGACATATTCCTTGCTCTTTTCATCCTGAAACTCAAATGGTGCGTAAGCAGTATCGGAGCCTACCTTTAACACGGTTTGCTTAGCCGGTTCCGCCGGCTTCTGGCCGCCACAGCCCGCAAGCCCTAAGGCCAGTACGAACATTCCTAACATCAAACCTGCAATCAATTTCTTCGACAAATCCATTCCCTCCCCCTAATTAGCGCCCTGTTGCTTGTCACACAAGTGCATACTATGATAATACATTTGTCCGTATTATTACGCAATCACTTTTTACGAAAAAAATGAATAAACCGGCATTATATTTCGAATACCGGTTTACAACATTACAACTATCACAAAATCAACTAGGTCAATTTGTTTCTTTCTAACAATTAACCATCCATATTTCACCTTCATAATAGAAGATTTTTATAGGACATCGGCAAACACGAATCCCACCGGCTAAAAGCCATAATATAAAAAGCCCGGCTGCTATAGCCGGGCGTAATGTCGTTAGATTAATATGATTTCTTTGCGTTAAAGCAATCGCGGCAGTAAATAGGACGATCATTGCGAGGTTTAAACGGTACTTTTGTAGTTACACCGCATTCTGCACATACGGCTTCATGCATTTCCCGTTGAGCTCCTTGGCTTTCGCCGCCTTCGCGGCTTCTTTTCTTCGCATCGCGGCAATCGCGGCAACGCGCCGGTTCATTTTCAAACCCTTTTTCTGCATAAAACTCTTGTTCACCGGTCGTAAAGATAAAGTCACACCCACAGTCCTTGCATTTTAGAGTTTTGTCCTGGAACGCCATTAGAGATATCCCCTCACCCTTTTGTTTTTTAAAGCCGCACACCTTATGCAGGCTCTGTAAAAAGCTCTTGCTTAGCCGACCTGGTCTTTGACCCCACACTCGCCTGCCGGAAGGTTCGCTACTAGGAATTCAATCCCCTCACTACTACTCCTCTCGGATAAAGCATGAAACGGTGAGAGTGAGTACTCACCTGCCTCCCAGCTTTCATCCGGCAGGTCTTACCCCTAAGCCGCACCATGCTCAGAGCTTATTTAAACTCCTTACGTGGATCGTTTCGCCTGCGACTGGCATCGACTTTCAACCACAGACCTAAGCAAGAGATCTTTACCTACGATTATAGATTCCATAGCGCAAAAAAGCAAGGGAAAATATTGAATCTAACTAAATTTTAGGAACATTCTTAAAGTTTAGGCAAACTTCCCTTCATGGCAGCACAAACCAGTTGTTCACGCTGAGAACCGTAGGTAACGGCCCTTCCCTGCTGAGCTGCCCGATAAGCATGCAGGATAATGGCCATGCCTTTTTTACCTTCCGCACCATTAACCAGTGGCTCCCGGCCGGTATGAATGCTGTCGATCATATCGGCATACAACGGCGCATGGCCCCAGCCATAGACACTCTCAATCTGTTTATTGCACGCAGCCTGCACCTGGGCCAAATCATCCAGTCCATCGGCAAACTGCCAGACCTTCACCTCATTAAGCGCCGCCCCACCAATCACGACAGTACCTTTTTCTCCCAGCACCGTCAGTGTTTCTTCCAAATTGCGGGGATACACGCAGACAGTACCCTCCACATTGCCGATTGCGCCGTTTTGAAAACGGATCTGAATGCTGCCATAATCCTCAGCTTCAATATAGGGGTGAATATAGTTGCCGAGCATAGCCTGTATTTCCTGCATATCACCACCCAGCATCCATTGCAGCAGATCAATATTATGGATGCACTGGTTCATCAGACAACCGCCGTCCTGGTCATAAGTTCCCCGCCAGGGTGCCTGTTCGTAATAGCCTTGGTTGCGGTTCCACAATATCCGGGCATTGCCGGCGATAATCCGGCCAAAACGGCCGGCTTCCACCGCCTGACGCAGCTTCTGCACCGGCAGATTGAAGCGATTTTGATGGGACACGCAAAGTTTGACGCCTTTCGCGGCAGCAGTGGCAATCATCCTGTCGGCATCAGACACCGACAGGGCCATCGGTTTTTCCACAATGACATGCTTGCCTGCTTCCAGGGCGGCTAACGCCTGCTCAGCGTGTTTCCCCGATTCGGTGGCGATCACCACCACATCCATCGGACACTCTGCCAACAGTTGCCGATAATCGGTATATACCGCAGGCAAGGCTGGCTGCTTTTCTTCCTGTCGCAGGGCCGTTACATACTCGCCGGCTTTGTTTTCCGCCCGATCAACCAGTTCGTCACACACCGCGGTCAGTACGGCCTGCAGTTCATTCTTCACCAATGCCTCAATATGCTTGTAAGAAATCCGGCCACAGCCAACAACGGCAAAGCTTAGCTTTTCCATAGTATCCTTCCCATCCTATAATCTCTCAATATTGTCCCGTTCCATCACAGCTTTAAAGGCATTTTTAGTATCAAAGATCAGGGCAGCATGGCTCTGAATGAAGTCATAATCAAAGCCGGTATGCATGGTAGTAAGCAACACCAAATCGGCAGCTTGCAAATTCTTCGCCGTCAGCTCCGTAGATTGATAGTCTTTCCCTTTGTAAGTAAAGCTGGCAACATAAGGATCGTGATAAACGACATTGGCCCCGTACCGTTCCAGCAGAGCGATCACATCCAGCGCCGGCGACTGGCGGCAGTCATCAATGTCCTGCTTATAAGCCACACCTAATACCAGAATACGGGCATTCTTTAAAGCCTTGCCGGAGCGGTTCAGCAGCTTCATGCTACGCTCCAGCACAAATTCCGGCATGTAATTGTTTATTTCTCCCGCCGTTTCGATCAGGCGGGTATGATAGCCGTATTCCCGGGCCTTCCAGGTCAGATAAAACGGGTCGATCGGTATGCAGTGCCCGCCGACGCCCGGCCCCGGATAAAAGGCCTGAAAGCCGTAGGGTTTGCTTCTGGCGGCGTCAATGACCTCCCAAACGTCAATCCCCATCTTATGGCAGAGAATAGCCATTTCATTGGCTAAACCGATATTGATATTCCGGTAAGTGTTTTCCAGAATCTTTTCCATCTCCGCCACGGCCGGACTGGAAACGCGGTGGACTTTCCCTTCCAAAATGCTTTCATAAAGTGCCGCAGCCACTTCGGTGCAAGCTGGGGTAATCCCGCCAACCACCTTCGGAGTGTTCTTGGTATTATAGAATTGATTGCCCGGATCAACCCGTTCCGGCGAAAAGGCCAGAAAAATATCCTCCCCGACAATCAACCCGGACTCCTCCAGCAGCGGCTTTACCACTTCCTCCGTCGTACCGGGATAGGTAGTGCTTTCCAGAACAATCAGCATGCCGGGATGCAGGTATTCGGCCAAGGCCGCCGTGGACTGCACCACATAGGAAATGTCGGGCTGCTGATAAATATCAAGCGGCGTAGGGACACAAATAGCCACACAATCAACTTCCCGGATAAAAGAAAAGTCCCTGGTGGCCTTCAGCTTGCCCGCCTTTACCACCTGGCGCAGCTCATCAGGCACAATATCACCAATATAGTTTTCGCCCCGGTTGACCATGTCCACTTTCTGGTCCTGTACATCGAAGCCAATGGTAGTATAGCCGGCCTTTGCCTTTTCCACTGCCAACGGCAGTCCTACATAGCCTAAGCCGATTACCCCTAAATGAGCTGTTTTTTCTTTAATTTTAGTCAATATACTTTGCTTTTTCATATACTCACTTCTTTCACACAGCCCGCTTCCAGGTGATATTGTGCACCACAAGCCTGGCAGACTGCCGTTGTTTCTTGAAAGGAAAGTTTTTCGCCACACTGGCAAACCCAGCCTCGCTGCCTGGCCGGATTGCCAACCAAGAGAGCATAGTCGGGAACATCTTTGGTGACTACCGCACCAGCGCCGATAAAGGCGTACCGTCCGATCCGGTGACCACAGACAATGGTCGCATTGGCTCCGATAGAGGCACCGCGGCAAAGCAAAGTTTCCTTATATTCAGCCCTACGACTGACATGACTGCGCGGGTTAATCACATTGGTGAACACACAGGAAGGCCCGAGGAACACATCATCTTCACAAACCACCCCGGTATACACCGACACATTATTTTGAATCTTTACGTTGTTCCCCAATACGACTTCCGGCGAGATCACCACATTCTGTCCAATATTGCAGTTTTCACCAATCACCGAATTAGCCATGACGTGAGTGAAATGCCATATCTTTGTGCCACTGCCGATCCGGCAGGGCTGATCTACATAGCTGGACTCATGTACAAAATAATTCTGTTCCATTCTCTTTACCTCTCCGTATAAAATTGTCTAATTGCCGCGATAACGTAGTCTTGCTGCTCCACTGTCATTTCCGGGAACAAGGGCAGCGCCATCGTCCGCTGACTAAGCCACTCACTGACAGGCAGATCGCCTGGCTTGTAGCCAAGCTTGTACCGCCCCATTTGGTATACCTTTTGCAGATGCAAAGGAACCGGATAATAAATGCCTGTAGCAATGCCTTTACTTTGTAAAAATGCCGCCAAACCATCCCGTTCCTCGCAGACAACCACATACAGGTGATATACTGACTCTGCCTGCGGCAAGCTCTGTTGGGGGACGACTTTAGCCAATAGCCCGCAGTCTTCCAACAAGGAAGTATAGCGCCGGCTAAGCTGACACCGCCGGTCGTTCCATTGCCGCAGCTTTTCCAGCTTGACAGTCAGAATAGCTGCCTGCAAGGCATCCAACCGGCTATTCATTCCGATCAGAAAATTAAAATACTTAGTCGGGTCATAAACGGTAGCGTCCGTCTGATTTTGCCGTTCAAGTCCCAAGTCAACCGTTTCACCCGTTAAAAGTTCATAGGCCGCTTTACCGCTCATCCCGCTGCCATGTACCCGTAAAGCCCTTACAATCTGGGCCAGCTCCGAATTATTCGTTGTCATCATGCCGCCATCGCCAAAGGCACCTAAATTCTTGGTGGGATAGAAGGAAAAGGCGGCCGCATCGCCCAAGGAACCGACGGCCTTTACCGTCCCGTCCGCCAGCGTGTAGCTGGCACCTACCGCCTGACAGGCATCCTCAATCACTTTCAGTTTATGTTGTCGGGCTATTTGCAGAAGCGGTTCCATATCTACAGGCTGACCAAAAATATGTACCGGCAAAATGGCTTTTGTCTTGGCTGTTATTTTTTCCGCTACCCGGTTGGTATCCAGGTTAAACGTTTCACGATCCACATCGGCAAAAACGGGGATAGCTCCTACCCGTGAAATACTCTCGGCTGTGGCAAAAAAGGTAAACGGCGTCGTAATCACTTCATCGCCGGCTCCGATTCCCATCGCTTCCAAGATAAGCACCAGCGCGTCGGTGCCGCTGTTGCAGGCAATGGCCTGCTCCGTACCGGCCAGACCGGCAAACTGCTGTTCCAGATTTTGCACTTCCTTCCCCATGATAAAAGACGTGCTATCCAGCAAGGCCACAATCTTGTCCAGTACCTGCGGTTTAATAGCCTGCGTCTGCTGCTGTAAATCCACTAACGGTATGCGCATCTTATCAAAAGCTCCTTTATTTAACCGGCCCATACTGCCGAGCATTTCCTATTGAGTCATAATTCGACTTTTTTATGGTAATTCCTTGATACCCCCGTTTATTATATCGAACAATCTATCCTTCCTGTTAAATGGCAAAACCAGGAGCATCACGCTCCCGGTTGGTTGCTGTACATTCCTTTCCTCCGGCTGCCCATCAAATCAGTTCGTACACTTTAGCCTGGTCTACGGGTTTGCTGATCAGATACCCCTGCACCTTATCACAGCACAACTGTTTAAGAAATTGCCGTTGCTCCTCGGTTTCCACGCCTTCAGCCACCACCGTCAACTGCAGCCGGTGAGCCAAGGCTACCATGGTTTCCACAATGGCGGCCTGTTTATTGCTTTCCATAGCACCGGCCAGAAAAGAACGGTCAATTTTAATGATATCAATCGGTAACTCCGTTAAGTAATGCAACGAACTATAGCCGGTACCAAAATCGTCCAGTGAAATTTGTACTCCTATCGACCGTAACGCCCGCAGCTTAGGAATGGCCACAGAAAAGTTCTCAATTAATAGCGTCTCCACAATCTCCAATTCCAAATAACGGCTGGGAAAAGCCGTTTCGGATAAAACCAGAGCTACTTGATCAACAAAATCAGCCTGCAGCAGTTCCTTCACCGATACGTTAACCGCCAGGTTAAGCTCCTTTCCATTGTCCAGCAACTCTTTGCCAAACTGGCAGGCGGCGCGCAGCACCCATTGTCCCATATCGACAATCAGCCCGCTCTCTTCGGCTACCGACATAAACTGATCGGGAAAGGCAAGTCCCCGTTCAGGATGCTGCCAGCGAACCAGTGCTTCCAGGCCTACCGCCGTACCTGTCACCAAATCAACAATAGGCTGATAGTGAAGTACCAGATGATTGTTGGCAATTGCCTCGCGCAGACCTTTTTCCATGTATAAGCGGGCCAGCATCTGCTGTTCAAAACGTTCCTGAAACCACTGATAGCAGGATTTCCCCTTCCGCTTAGCCTGATGGAGAGCGATATCGGCACTTCGCATTAATTTATCAGGCTGATTGCCATCTTGAGGATACAGGGCAATCCCGACACTGGAAGTCACCATAAAATAGTTATCATCAGCACCAAAAGGCTGATCAATTGCCTGGGTTATCTGCTTGGCCAGCGACTCCACTACGGCGGGTTTCACAATGCCTTTCAGCAAGATAATAAATTCATCGCCGCCCAGCCGGGCCACAAAATGCTCCCCGGCAATCACCTGGAGCTGCCGGGCCACATCGACCAGCAGCCGGTCACCTTGCGCATAGCCGAAGGAATCATTGACCAATTTAAAGTTATCTAAATCAATAAATAAGATGGCCCCTTGAGCTGCTTGCTGCTTTGTCTCAGCCGCCAGTTGCTCCACAATAGCCACCCGGTTGGGCAAACCGGTCAAGGAATCATAATAGGCCATATGCTGAATCTGCAATTCCCGCATTTTGTGCTCGGTGATATTGGTGAACGAGCCCGCCATGCGTACAGCCGTTCCGTTCTCATCAAATAAGGCCTTACCGCGGGCCATAACCCACAAATTCTGCCCCCGTTTGTCCTTAATCCGGTATTCACAAAGATACACGGCAGTTTGCCCGGCTAGATGCTCCCGTAAGCAGGCATCGGCCTGGGCCAGGTCATTAGGATGAATGCTTTGCCACCATAGCTTAGCCACGTCCACATCCTCCTCAACCGACCAGGGCAATTGATCCAGCCAGCGTTTGGAGATAACCATCTGATTTGTCCGGATATCCCAGTCCCAAATCGCATCATTGGCACCTTCCGTAGCCAAACGATAACGTTCTTCACTTTTCTCAATTTTCTTTTGTTTATCCCACAACTCTTCAAACTGGGCCCGCAGTTCCTCTTCCGTGCTGGTAAGCTGCTCAAATAAGCCAGCCAGCTCTTCGTTGCTCTTCTTTAGCTCTTCTTCGGCCTGATAGCGTTCTTTTTGCATGACATCCATGGCCTGAGCCACTTCACCGATTTCATCCTCCCGTCGCAGAATAACCGACGACAGTGTTGCGATAAAATTACCCTTCTGTAATTCTTTCAAATGAGCCACAATTTCATCCAACGGCCTGGTCAGGAAACGGGTAATGAAGGGGATCGTCCAAACCATTAAAATGAGCAACAGCAAAACAGCCAGACTGATATTAATAGCAACCTGCCGATTTTTAGCCATTAGCTCGGCTTTATCGGTAACGGTCGCCAGCTTCCACCCTGTATCCGGGGAGGTCTGGAAGTGAATGAGCACGTCTCTACCCTGCATGGTTGTTGCAAAGAACCCCTCCCGGTCTCTGACCAGGCGGTGCCAGTCATAATCCCGGTCTTCCTCACCCAAACGGGTTCCAATATCCAGCTTCGAGATATGCTGAAAATGCATATCAGGATTAGGATGGGTCAGGATAATTCCGTCTTGAGTAAACAAAAACAATGGGTTTTGATTGTTTTTGTTGGACTCTCCCACAAATTCGGATAGCTGGGTCAGACTTATGTCAATTCCCATAACTCCAATAAGCTGTCCCTGTTCATTGTTCACGGTCGTGGTGGTGCTAATGATAAAATTGTCACCGAGAAAAGAAGGATACGGCTCGGAAAGCATAACCTGTCCGGGGTTCTGCAACGCTTGCTTATACCAGGGCCGGTACTTAGGATTATAGCCGGCTTTTCCCACTTTCTTTTGAGGCCACTGAAGATACCCGCCATCTTCGGTTCCCAGATAGACATAGGCCACATTCGGATGAGTCCAGGCATAGCGCTCAAATTCGGCAAAAATCCGGCTGGCCACCGTCCCATTCGGCTTGTTATAGCCAAGCACGACATCCTCCTGTTTATCGTAAAAAACCGGCAACTCATGCTCCCCCTGTCTTACCAATGGGTTCGCAGCAAACATCCGGGCATCCTCTTTCACGCTTTGCAGCATATTTACAATAAATTGATTGGCCTGGTCCACATCCTTGCCGGTAGTCAATTGCAGCTCATTTTCCAAAGACTTGGTAATATGCAAATAAGTACTGACACCAAAAATCAGTAAGGGTACCAGGGCGATCAGTAAAAAGCTTAAAAATAATTTTTCCCGTACCGTTTGAAACATAGACTTTCTCCGGTTTCTATCTTCAATAGACTAACTTTTACAAAACTAAAAGGGTACCCTTATAGAATCAGACATTAAAATTCTTGCTGCTAGCCATAGCAGATAAATCAGCAATACAACCGCCCCAGGAAAGCCCAACTCCAAATCCGAGCAACATAACTCTTTTCAAAATGGGAAGCTCTGGTTTACTATGAAGAAATTGATCAATAGCTAGTGGAATAGATGAAGAAACTGTATTGCCACAGTTTTTAGGATCATTCCAATAAAACGAATCCTCCAAACCACATTTTTCTTGAAGAAATTTCAGCATAAAGGTATTTGCCTGATGAAAAATATAAAGATCAATATTTTTTTTAGTTAATTGGCTTTTTTCCAAAATCTTTTCTACAGTATCCGGTACCACTTCTAATGCAAAGTTACTAATTGCCCCACCATTCATAAATAAATGGTAGTTAGTTCTCTGATTTCCAGCCTCGTCCACCTGGTTAATTTGAGGTGTCTTAAAAGCAGGATTTCTAACAGCACCAGCAGGAACAATTAAATGTTCCCCACCACCACCATCTGTACCAAACACAAAGGAATGTAATCCAGTTTGTACGGTCGGTGCAGTAGAGATAAGTGTAGCTGTTGCACCATCACCAAATAAGGGGCGCACAGTCGAATCTTCCGGATGAATAAACTTGCTGTAAGTTTCTGCTGTTAACAATAATACATTCCTAGCTTGATCTGTTTCTATAAGACCTTTAGCAATAGACAAACCATAAATATAGCCTGAACATCCCAGGTTAAAGTCGAAGGCACCACATTTCTTAGATAATCCTAGCCTATGTTGTAATAGGCAGGCAGTCGTCGGTAAGAAATAGTCAGGTGACTGTGTGCACAAAATAATAAAATCGATGTTATCCCTTGAAGTATCTGTCTGGGAAAATAAATTTTCAGCAGCTCTGACAGCCATATCTGATGCGCATTCGTCTATGTTTGCAATATGTCTCTCATATATCCCGGTTTTTTTTGTTAACCGGCTAATAGGATTGTTAAATTCTATTTTTTCTGGCAAGTAACTCGCTATAGCTTTAATATACGCTTGATTACTCATAATTTATCACACCTTTAGTTAATTAGGCCAAATACCCTCCATCAACTATAAAATCAGCACCAGTAATCCATCGCGCTCGATTACTGAGCAGAAATAGTACCAAACCAGAAACATCCTCTGGATTTCCCATACCTAAAAGATAGTTCTCCAATAGATTATCGGAGAGCAAATTTTGTCGCGTCATATCTGTATTAACCAAACCTGGACTCACCGAATTTACCCTATGCCCTCTAGAAGCAATTTCCTTGGCAATAGCTCTAATAGCAGCAGGTGTAGCAGCCTTAACAGCCCCATATGCACTTAATCCTCTTTGGCCTCGATAAGCATTAACTGAAGATATTTGCACATGTGATGAGCAGTCTTCCGCATACTTCCTTTTTGTTGCAAGTTGCAGTACATTAATACCAGCCCAAAAGCTCGTATCCATAATTTTTTTGGCCTGCTCCATATTAAAAGCACGTAGAGGCGTGAAATCTATAATCCCTGCTGCATGTACGCTGCCGTGAAGTTTGCCATGTTGCGTCACAAAAACATCTATGCACTTTTCTACCCTATCATAGTTAGTAACATCAACAGAATTAATACAAATATCTCCAAATATTTCTTCTTGTAATGCTTTTAGTTTCCCCTCATCCCTTGCTAAAGCTAAAATCTTTGCTCCAGCCATCGCTAATTCTTTTGTAATTTGCCTGCCAATTCCTGAAGATGCCCCTGTAACAAGAAAATTTTTATTTTTAAAATTAAATATTATTTCGTCCATATTATTCAAATACCAATTGTGCTAAATTATAAACCGTTTTCGCCTGTTTTATTTGAGATACAGTTACCTTTTTATTGTATTGAATATCTACCATAGCAGCAAAACTAACTATGCTAAGAGAATCCCACTCTTCAATTTCATTAAGCTGCGTTTCCATTTTAATATCCATCTCAGTATCTAAAATACCTACTAGATGGTTTAGAAATTTTTCCATTACATTCCTCCAAGGATCATTTTATCGCAAATCTACACGGATTACCTATTCCATAAGAGTTTTGCGGCATATTTTTTATAACAACACTTCCTAAACTGACAAAACTCTCTTTTCCTATTGAAATTTGATTAGAAATAATTGCACCCGGACCGATCCAAACATCATCTCCGACTATACTAGATCCTGCAACAATCACACCCGCAGCCAAAAGACATCTTCTACCGATTCTGCATGCATGTGCAATATGCACTAAATTATCCAGTTTCGTATTCTCTTCTAACACGGTGTTTTCACCAAAGACACCTTTATCAATGCAACAATTTGCACCGATTTCCACATTCTTTTTCAATACAACTCCACCGGCATGCTTTACTGAAAGGATACCATTATCACTACGGACGTACTGAAAACCCTCTGAACCGATAACACTTCCCGATCGAATAATAACATTATCATCAATAAACACATTTTCTAAAATTGTTACATTGGGCTCAATAACTACATTATTGCCAATATGAATATTGCGTTCGGCAATATAAGCTTTCGGATAAATTCTACTTGTATCGGCAATAAAAGAGCTGATATCTTTTTGATAAAAAGATGTTTTCTCAAAAAGATAATTATGTACTTCATAAAACAATTGCTTCGGTTTTTCATTAATAATAAGGCGTAATTTATGATTAAAAGAAGAAGCTAATTCTTTAGTCGTAATTAAACAAACAATGTTAGAGCTATTATTAATATCATTTACATATTCTTCTGACTCGCAAAACGATAATAATTCACTTTCCAAGGAAGAAACAAATCCTAAGTGTGAAAATGATACGTTTCGAGTATACAAACTTTTAAATAAATCAATATCCGAAACTAGCATATGCTTTCTATCTCCTCCCTCTTCAAGCTATTCTAAAATATATATTCGCATAAAAATTAGGTGAAAATATATTCTTAACGTATTTTCCACAGTAAAGTAAGATTCTACATATTAAAAGGCTATTTTTTAAAATTGGCACCACCATAAGTAAGTTATTCAATCTACAATAATACCACTAATCTCCACTTCTCGATATTTAACATAAATCAACACTTTTTTACATTCCTATAGTTTTAAAATTGGTTATGGAAAATCTTAAAAAGTTAATATTGGTTGAGCAGGAGACCTCGAAATCACAAACTCATTAAAATCCGATCGTGTCATTCCTTGCTTCTTTGCTTGTGCCATCTTTTCTCCAACCAATAACCCAGCAGTATGCAATAACACTATTGGATATGGTCCTAAATAAGACAATGTCTTTGCCATCCTAAGCGGAGATAATTCTACCTGTGGATGAATTCGGCACTGATATTTTTTTAGTTCACAAATCTGATTCCATCCAGCAAATTGTACTATTGTTGGCTGTCGTTTCAGCAGTTTCACCAAACGCCCACCAGAAATTAAACCAGTTTTTCCCAAAACACACTCTCTTTTGACATACTCCGCAACAATAATAACATCCCAGGACTGTCGTTCAATGTCAGAATAATCTTCAACATCCGTAAAGAGTTGCACCAAAGCACCATTTTGGGACAAAGTTTCTCTAATAGTTAAACCAAAACGATCCGAACTAACTATTGCGATTCGATTCCCCAATACTTCAAAACCAGCTTCTAAAATCATTTTAACTGCTAACATTCCACAATATTGAAAAACCCCAACACTGGAGTGAGATTCATCAGTTCCCATGACCGGTATACCTAACTGAATACAAGCCTCTAAATCAACATCGCCCTCACGATATTCCCATGCTTCACACATATAGGGAACTACAGCCTGAGCACCAATGAATGAAAGAAGTTGCTTATCCAAAGGTCGAACCATTCCTAGGTTTGTTACAATGTCCGCACCCTTTAATACTGGATCAAATCGATTATCAGTAATAATCGGTCTAGGCAATCCCCAAGAGTTAGCAAGTTTATATAGATCATCGGCCAGTTCATTAAACGTTCCATAAGCCGTATCTTGGCCTAAACATATGACTCGCTTAGCGCCCGCAAGCAGTGCAATCAAAGGAGTTACTGCATACAAACCGCTAGCCAGTTCAGTTACAACGGTTAAACCTGTCAAATTAAGTCCTAATCTCGTAACTGCGGTTTGACAGATACTTTTTAATCTCTGCCCATTAGTGTCTATACTATTATTCATTGCTTTTCATCTTTCGGTAGTTTATTTGAGTATTTCCCTAATCTTTTGAGAAACAAATTGAATATCACGTATCGAATAATCCTGACAATGAGGTAGTGCTAGTCCATGTATATACAATCGCTCAGCATTATTCTTTTGATGCATTCGACACATTTCCGAATACTTCTGCTGATAATAAGGTTGGCAATGCACCGCTTGTGCACCAAGACTAGCCTCAATACCCATCTCTTTTAATCTTGCTATGACACTGCTGCGTTCAACGTGTTGTGGTAATACAACCATAAATGTCTGCCATGCATGACCTACAAGTTCATTAGGAAGCAAAAGTTCTGTTTTAGCTAGCTCTTGACGATATAACTGCTGTAGCTTACTACGCACTTGCAACCACCCATCGAATTTAACTAACTGAGCTCGCCCCATAGCCGCCTGAAAATTAGTCAAACGATAATTGAAACCGGGCAATACAAACTCTATTCCTTGCTCTGCTTTTCGCATGCCGTGATTGCGCCAAATGCGTAGCTTGGCAGCCAGTTCCGCATCATTTGTTACAATCGCACCGCCTTCGCCGGTAGTAATCGCTTTACGTGGATGAAAAGAGAAACAACCCGCTTGACCGAATGTACCAACTTTTTTCCCCTGATGGGTTGCTCCAAGGCCACAGGCTGCATCCTCAATAACCAATAGATTATGTTTTTTTGCAATAGTCATGATTTCAGTCATATTCGCTGGACATCCAAATTCATGTACTGGCATAATGGCTTTGACTTTTTCCGTCCCCTGCCAATTATCAATCGCCGCCTGAATATTCTCCGGCGTAATATTGTAGGTATGCAAATCGACGTCAACCAAAATTGGACGAGCACCAACCAGTTCGACAACATTCACCGTGGCCGGAAAGGTAAAGTCCGGAACAAGCACAGCATCGCCTACCCCAATCCCAAGTGCAACTAACGCTAAATGCAATGCCGCCGTTCCTGACGAGACAATGATGACTTCTTTGCAGTCCAAATAACGCGCCAGTTCCTGCTCAAATAATTCGCATTCCTCACCATGCACTAATTGCCCACTACGTAATACCCGCTCCACTGCACGGTATTCATCAATGCCAAGGCTTGGGCTTGATAGTTTAATCACTATATAGCACCTTCTTTACGAAACATAATTGGCAGTTCCGGCATGTCATTCATATGCTGACAATACCACGCTGCTGTACGCCGTACGCCTTCGTCCAGATCGATTTTTGCCTGGTAACCGATAAGCTGCTTAGCCTTTTGCACACTGGGAATACGCAGTTCAATGTCGGCGGAGAGGGGATCGCGGAAAACAATTTTCGATTTCGAGTCCAAAACTCGACAAACCGCTTGGGCTAAACCGTAGATCGTGGTAACAGCACGGGCATTACCAATATTGAAGGATTCGCCAATAGCTTTGGGATGCATCAAGGTCAGCAAAATTCCATCTACCATATCATCCACATAGCACCAGGCTCGGATCTGATTGCCGTCACCAAAAATGTAAATATCTTCATCATTTAATGCCTTACGAATAAATATCTGAATAGCTCCTTCACCAATCTGTCCCGGTCCATAAATATTAAAAGGTCTTACCGTCACTGTCGGTAGTCCATACTGCCGATGGTAGGCATGGGTTAAATGCTCTCCCGCCAATTTGCTAACCGCATAGGTCCAACGAGCTTCTCCGACAGCACCAGTCACAGTTTCACAGCCTTCATCCACTTTAAAAGCATGAGAGCCAAATACCTCGGAAGTAGAAAAATCCATGAAACGTTCAACATTGCCGGCCTTTCGGGCTGCTTCCAAAATGTTTGCAGTACCCAACATGTTGACACGCATGGTATTAACCGGATTTTTCACCGTATTGTCAATTCCAGCAATAGCAGCCGCGTGTACTACTATTTGAGCATCTTTGATTGAGTTTTCCAATAAGGCTAAATCCAATATATCTCCTTTAACTAAGGTTAAATTAGGATGATTGGCATAATCCTTTTCCCCTAATGAATTACGCTCAAGATTATCATAAGCAATAATTTTATTATCATGAATTAATCTGCCAATTAACGTTGAACCAATAAACCCAGCTCCACCAGTTATGAAGATTCTTTTCCCTTGAATCATTTTTCTTCTCCTTGTTTCCTATTGCAGTGTTTACTTTTAAATATTGTATTGATCGGACTTATACACACTCAAATTATTCTGCATCCAATCAATCGTCTCTCTCAGTCCTTGATCAAGCGAATATTGTGGACACCAATTCGTTAATTGCATCATCTTTTGATTATCAGCCCAAAGTCGATTAACTTCACTTTTTTCAGGCCTTAACCTTTCTTCATCACAAATAACTTTAACAGAGCAAGCTGTTAACCCAATAATTTTTCCAACTAGGTCACCAATGCTAATCTCTCTATTAGATCCAACATTAATCACTTCTCCAATTGTATTTTCACTCTTAGCAATTTCAACAAATCCCGCAACTGTATCTTTTACATAATTGAAGTCTCGTGTAGGCGAAATTTTTCCTAATTTTAACGTTTTCTTTCCTGAAAGTATTTGTGAGATAATAGTAGGAATAACTGCTCTTGCCGATTGTCTGGGACCATATGTATTAAATGGCCGGATAGTTGCCACCGGCAAATTAAAACTTTTATAATAACTTTCTACCATTTTATCAGCACCAATTTTTGACGCAGCATAAGGTGATTGACCTTGCAATGGATGTCTTTCATTAATAGGCACGTATAGGGCCGTTCCATAGGTCTCCGAGGTTGATGTGTGAACAATCTTTTCTATACCATTTTCTTTGCAAGCCTCTAATACGTTTGTAGTTCCTTCAACATTAGTCCTTACGTACGCCATAGGCGATAAATAAGAATAGGGGATGGCAATAAGTGCCGCAAGATGAAACACAACCTGTTGCCCTTTTATAAATTTATTAATGCAATCATACTCTCTGATATCACCGGTTACTACTTTTAATTGACTTTTAATATCTTTATCAAAGGCATCTATCCAACCCCAGTTATTAAACGAATTATATTGAACTAATGCAGTTACTTCAGCACCATTCCTCACTAAATCTTCAACCAAATGACTACCAATAAACCCTTCGCCACCGGTGACCAAAACCTTTTTTCCTGCCAGCTCCATAATTTCACATCCTATAAATTGTCATTCATAAACTCCAGGCAGTAATTTACTTTTCATAACTTCAAATTCCTCTTGCGCTTTGCCATAATCAGCATGAGTACCTAAATCCAGCCAGTAATCTTCAGAAACAAACCCAACTATTTTTTGATTTTCCTGCAATAACTGCTGTATTAAATCGGGAAAATCCAGCCGTTTACCTGTTGGGATATATTTTAATACTTCTGGCTGAAATACATTAACACCGATACTTACCAAATAGTCCATCGTAGGTTTTTCTGTAATTTTTTCTATCTGCATATTACTATTAAGATTTATAACTCCCGAATCAATTTTAACCTTTTTCTTATTGCTCGCAACTGTTATTAAGCCTTGATTCACTCTATGAAACTCCATTAGATTTTTATAATTTAATGTAGTCAGCGTATCACCATTAATTACAATGAATGGATCGGTAAGATTTTTAACCAAGGACAAGGCCCCAACTGTTCCTAAAGGTTCTGATTCCCGAACGAATTCAATATTTGCCCTTACACGCCCTTTTATAGTGGCATTATAATAAGCCTCTATTAGCTCACCTAGATAACCCAGACTAATGATGATCCGGTCAAACCCATAATAATCAAGTTGTTGAATTATAATATCAATGATCGGCTTATTACCTAATGGCACAAGCGGTTTAGGAAAAACAGTACTATAGGGAGCTAGCCTCGTTCCTTTTCCACCAGCTAAAATTATGGCATCCATAAAAGCTCCTTTACTTGCCAAATATTTTTTCTATCTCCATTTTCATACTTTGAATTTCCGTTAAATACCTACTATCTGTTTTTAAACTAGCATCCAGATATTCTTTTACCTTCAAAGCCAAGGGCTCTGTATAACTTTTAATCTCCTCATCTGAGACACTGATACTTGAGCCATCCCAAGGTTTAAATTCATTAGTATTATAATATCTAAACAAATTCATGTAATGAACTGTTATTAGATACAACTTTGTTGCTTGTCGATAAGAATTACCCTTTAATTCCTTCCAAGGGATTTCATCAAAATAAATTTCCTCAGAGAAATTTGCAATGATGTATTCTAAAACCGAAATGATTGACTTAACTCTACTTCGTATATCATAGGTCATATTTTTTGCATGATGCCGATAACAAATCATATTTTTATCTAAATACTTATACTTAAACCCATTTTTAATATAAATTAATGAATTTAAAGTATCGCCTGCTACCCTATTCTCTTTATCATCATACCATGATAAATTATTTTTGCGATAGAAACTCATCCTATACAACCCTGCTGTCACAGGTAATACTCCAGATCCACCACGAACAAAAGTATTTTTTACAACCTCATTAATATTATATTGTTGATAAGTCCATACTCCTGTAGGTTCTTCAACTTCATTAACAATTTGCAAATTGCCAAATACATAATCTAATTCCAGATTAGAGGATAATTCCTGCAAAAATTCATTAATTACCTTTGGATTAGCCAAATAATCGTCTGCAGAAAGATAAAGAAGAAATTCTCCACAAGCTTGTTGAATACTTTCTTGTATACTGAGAACTGCACTACCACTATTCTTCTTATGTACAATACTTCTTACATTGGGATATTTTTGTTCGTATTTTTGAATCAATTCTATTGATCCATCCGTTGAACAATCATCAATAATCATAATTTCAATATTGTCGTATGTTTGATCTAAAACGGATTGAATCGCTCGTTTCAAGTGTTGTTTATAATTGTAATTGGTTATCGCCACTGTAACAAGCGGCTGGGAAATCAAAAAATCTCGAGATTTTTTTTCTTCCTCGAATGATCTTAGAACTCCGTTAATTCTCTCTAATTGCCTTGAATTACTATAATTATCAACAATATATTTTCGATATTCTTCCGATTTATAAGAAGCAGTTCTGACCATTTTAACTGCTTCATCTAGTGTATTCCATACATATTGTTCGTTATATACTTGTTTAGCACCTACAAAGTTATGAATAATAGGCTTTATACCTTTGCACATGCCTTCCATAACGGTTAGATGCTGTCCTTCAAGCAAACTTGTCGATAAAATGTAATCTTTATCCTCCAGCCATTCATTAACATCTTTTACACGTCCGGTATAAGAAATATTATTTTCCAGCTTCATTTCCCTGATCATTTGCTGAAAATACAAAATATACCGTTGATCCTGGAACTCACCGCAAATATGTAATTTATAACGTGGATCTTTTTGCACAAGTGCATGGATAAAATGAATTAAAAGCATTGGACCCTTTTTATAGTTGATATAACCAATATAGGCTATGTTAAATCCTCTTTTTCTTTCCCTGAAAACAAATTGTTCTGTATCTACACCTACAGGTATTAACACTATCTTATTTTGATCAATATCAATATTTTTAATAACAACATCTCTAATATGTGCTACATCGCAAATCAAAGTGTTTACTGTATTCCAATCAACTTGCTGAGGCAAGTCAGTAAAAGCTTCATAGCTATGCAAACGACAAATTATTTTTCTTTCTTTAGCAAGCAGAAGCTTGCTGGCAAAAATAATGAGTTCATCGCACCATTCAAACCAACAAATATCTGCCTCTAACATTTCAATTTCAATTTGTTTAAAATTAGTAACCACAACTTTTTTCACTTCATAATCCGAACTTAATCCAACAACGATATTCCCCAGAAAGCTATCCATTCCTGTTTTTACAAAAAAAGCTATCTTTCTTTTATTAACTGCATTTTTATCTATGCTTATCTCAGTTATAGGCTGCAAACGACGCAAAACTTTCTCAACAAGTTTTTTTTGCATATGATTAGAAGCAGCATCTTTTGCTTTTAAATAGAATTGCCAAGATAATTCCTGACTCTTCTCCATCTCATATATATATCCTAATTGGTAAAGCAAGTCAAAATTATTTTTATCAACGAACAACCCTGTTTCAATTAAGCGCTTAGCATCATCAATCATATCTCGAGTAAGTAAGCTTGTTGCCTGAACACCATAAATCTCACAATCATCCTGAACAATTGCTATATATTGATTAAAAAGTTGATCCGCCTTACCATATTCTTTTTTATCAATCAACTGAACAATATTATTTTTAATTTGGGCACGCATATCTTTTATTTCGTCTGACATCATTATCACACTTTCAACGTTTTATGTTATTCCAATTTAATAAAATCTTCGATTCTAGCAAAACGGATTCAAGGTCATCGGATACTAACGACTTATATTGATTCAAAATATCTTTAGCCTCACTCATTTTACCAGATTCAATAAGTTGGTTTATAGTTGCCTTTACTTGTTTCTTGTAACCTTCAAACTCCTGTTGTTTTCCACTAGACTCGTTTTTTATTTCTTTAACCAGCAATTCAACACTACGTTTCATCCCTGGGAAAGCCTGCAGAGCCAATCGTAAATATCTTACATATTCCCTCTGTTGTTTAGAATATTTTTGGGCATTATGCATATATAATAAAAACACTTCTTCATCATTTTTTACTTCATAAATCATATTTTCATCTAATATGGGGGGATTGTAAATCATTCGCAAATAACCAATTCCGTCTTGAAGATATCTTTCAAAGGTTTTCCGATATTGGTCTTCACTCAATCCATCAACTAGCAATGCACAGCGAGCTATAGTTTTGCCTAGCTTATACTCCTGTATGCTTACCGAATCAGTATATTTAAGCAAATAGCGATATAATACTTCCCCTAGATCATCGTATTGCTTATCAATATATTCCAAGGCACAAGTAAGCCATATTTCCTTATAATCTTTTATACTTTTTTCCAGAGGATAGTGCCATTTTAATAAATAATACAAAATTCCACTGCAATACACAGGCAATGTGTCCAGAGTAATCATTGATGCCGCTTGCTGCGTCTTTTCTGTAATATATCCCTCATGGTCCTCGATGATCAAATCACATAGTAAGCCATATTCCTGCCCAATATTCTGAAACGCCTTGGCTATGCCCAATTTTGCCTGTTCTTCACCTATTTCATTTAACTGCTTCATCAATTGGTCCAGAAAGCCATTCTTCTCTTCTTCCGCAATCCAAAGGTCATAATGCGACCGCACCCCTTCATAATTATGCACTGCAAGGTATAGATAAGTAATATCTGATATATTTCTTTTTACAAGTTGCACATCTGTCAACTTTTCAACACAGTCTATCGCTTTTTGATAATCCTGCCGCTCTTTATATAAACGTAGTAAATTACTATACACAATCTGCTGGCATCCCAATGTATATTCAATAATCGTAACATCTTTCTCTGATTGTTTTTCTCTTTCTATCAACAGATCAAGATATTTCTCATAATAAGCAATAGCCTCATTATGATTATTTAAAAGAGCCTGCGATTCTGCATAATAATAATAAACATCTAAATAGCCGTCTTTAATTGATAATGCTTCCCGACAAACTTCCGCGACTTTTTCATATAGACTTTCATGTTGATAAACCAGAATTAAATGCAAAAGAACAAACATATAGTTTGGTGTTCGTTTTTCTGGCAGTAGAGAATATGCCTTTTCCGCATATTCTATCGCTTCCTTATAATCGTTGTGCATAGCATAGGTAACAGATAATTGTGTCCAATAGTAAATATTTTCGGGATCCTTTTCAAGTTCTTGCTTTAATATTGCGCCGGTCCGCAAGAACTTCCGTTCCATTAGTTCTTTATCGGTTGCCACATAACCATAATGAAGTAAATACACCTCCGGCATGGCCAACGCCTCTCCCTTAAACTTAGCCTGGTTATGTATGGCTCCCTCAAAATGAAAATATTTATCATTTTTAAACATCCGGAAGCCTACCATGGTAGAATACGCATGGGGATCTTCCGTATTTACTATATTTTTGGTGGTAAATGCGACAGTAGCATATTGATTGCGCTTTGGTGATTTTAAGAAATCAATTAAAGGCTGATAATTATGCAATTCCTCATCTGCATCTATAATTAAGATCCATTCACTTTTACTGTATTTTATGGTTATGTTACGCATCTCAGAGAAGTTGTTCTGCCAAGGGTGGAAATATACCTGATCTGTAAATCTCTTAGCAATTTCCACTGTACTATCTTCCGACCCTGTATCTACAACAATCAGTTCCGAAGGAAAAGCATCACGCATAGGCTGGAGACTTTTTAAGCAGCGTTCCAGATTTTTTTCTTCATTTTTTACCATCATACATATACTAAGTCTTGGTTTCATCAGTAAAGCCTCCCAATTAAACGTGAATTGATAATAGCCTTTATACAAAACTACTATATAATTCTCTATACAGACTACAATCCCTTTGCTATCAGATTTAAAAAGAGACTCTGGAAGTTTCCAGAGTCTCTTTTAAGTTGTAACTTCTTAACCTTGCAGCAATTGAAGAACTGATTGCGGTTGTTGATTGGCTTTAGCCAGCATGGCCGTAGCAGCCTGTTGCAGGATGTTGTTTTTCTGATAAGTCATCATTTCGGAAGACATATCTACATCGCGGATACGAGCTTCGGATGCAGTAATGTTTTCATTTGAAGTATTCAAGTTGTCAATCGTATTGGTTAAGCGATTCTGATAAGCACCAAGCTGTGAACGCTGTGCCGATACCGTATTGATTGCTTTATCAATTGCAGTAATTGCCTTGTTGGCATTATCCTGAGTACTAACATTAATACCGGCAACTACATTAGCATTAGCCGCTACATTTTTGTTATTTAGAATAGCAGCAGTTGAAACCGTTGACTTAGACACAAAAGAAGCAGTCGAAGCCGTTGCACCCAGCTTGCTATAATCAAAGGACAAAGATACTGTCTGATCCAAATTGCTATCGCCAACAGCAGCAGCCGTATCTCCCTTATGAACAGTTACTGTTGAACCGACATTTGAGGTTCCCTGCATAAGTTGGAGAGTTGTCTGCGCAGCTTTAACACTAAAGCTATAAGTATCGCCAGCCGTAATTGTACCTGCGGCAAACTTCAAGTTAATACCATCAACTTTCACACCGGATGTAAACGTTCCATTCACCGTCGTCCAGCTTGTACCATTATCCGTTGAGTAAGTAATACTGTTAACCGCAGTACCTGCTGTATTAACGCTCGCAACTTTCACTAAGTAGTTTGCATCCGTTGTTCCAGAATAGCTGGTAACCGAGCTAATTTGTAAAGATGCGGCAGCAACAGACGCTGAATTTTTATATGTTTGCGATTTTGCAACACTTAAAGTAGCAGCAGTCTGACTAACAACCTTAACAGTATAAGAAGTTTTATCAGTTAAGCTTCTGGACACACTAGAAATGTTTAATCCAGTAGTTCCAGCTTTAACGGAAGCAGCCGTAATAATGTTGCTAGCTACGCCCAATGTTTGCGCATCCATAGCACTAACTGAAACATCAATATTTTGGTTAGCATTGGCACCGATATGGAAAGTGTCACTCAAGCCACCAGCAAGTAGGTTCTGGGTATTGAACTCGGTCGTATTGGAGATACGACTGATTTCTTTAGCCAACTGATCCACTTCGGACTGGATTTTCTGACGGTCATCGGAAGTGTTGGTATCGGAAGCCGATTGTACTGCCAGTTCTCTCATTCTTTGCAGAATGCTATGAGTCTGGTCCAAACCGCCTTCTGCCGTTTGCAGTAAGGAAATGCCGTCCTGTGCATTGGAAGAAGCCTGTTTCAAACCGCTGATCTGGCCTCTCATTTTTTCCGAGATAGCAAGACCTGCAGCGTCATCGGAAGCACCGTTGATGCGGTAACCGGTGGACAGTTTCTGCAAGGATTTGCTGGTTGCCTGGGTATTCTTGCCCAATGCGTTTAACGTATTGATAGCGGAAAGATTGTGATTGATAATCATGTTGATATTCCTCCCTGATTTTTTATACTTTGGGCATCCATGCCCAAACTTTTACTAAGCATTCTCTAGCCACCCCGGCCGGCTGTGTTAGAGAATGCATTGGTAACCCTATTATAATTATCGTAATACTTATCCAGGATATTAATAGGTAAAATGAAAAAATTTGTAGTTTCTTTGAAAAATTTGCCGGATACTGTTTATGTATTCCGATTCAGAAACGTACCGGTAACACTCACCATACCTTCATATGCATTAGAAATGTTTTCCCGTTTCCGCAAGCCATTAAAAACCATTTGAAATGACATCATCATAGCTTGATTGGCTTGCTGTATATTACACAACAAAGCTCGCCCCTCAGTGGAAACGTAAAAGGGATGGTCTTCTTTTGCTGCTTGTATTTCCTTTTGTATAGCCTCACGCTGATCCAATAGAGACAAAAACATATCCAGCTCATTTTTTTGCAGAAACTTCTTCATCTCTTCAGTTAAAAACAAGTAATCCTGCCATTTAACCTGCAGTGCAGCATCGTTCATTTTACTTGCCCACTGCTTTCGCCTGCCGCACCTGTTTGATAACCTCTACCCAGGTATCGCGAAATTCAGTTAACAATTTCTTGGCTTCTTCTAACTGTACTACATCTTTTTGTATATTCCCCTGAATTAGCCGGTAGAGAATATACTCCTCCAGCCGCAGCCAGTCATGGGAAATATCATATTGTGTATCGGTGGAAGACATCAATTCCTTTACGATATCCTGGGCCCGCATATTCTTCTTATGGGCCCGTTCCATATCCTTTTGTCCAATCGCCTGAATGCTCTCAGTAACAAACCGGATGGCGCCGTTGTACAACATCAAAGTCAGTTCTTCCGGTGATGCCGTCATAATTTGTTGCTGCTTGTATACATTAGCCATATTGGCTGCATTCATGCCTAAAGCCCCCTTACTTCCTATTCCTCAAAAGTTCCTTGTATTAGCTATTTCCTAACAAAGAAGATAAATAGCTAGTTTGTTGGCTCAATTTGCTCAGTGCTTCTTCCATAGCATTAAACTGGGAATAGTACTGATTCTCCTGAGCAACCAACTTTTTATTCAGCGTTGTCATATTCGTTGTTAATTCTTTATTTTGTTTCCCCAATACACTGGTGGTGTCATTCGTTAAAGTTGTTGCTGTACTAGCTCCAGCCTGATCAACAATTTTCGAGCTGGCATCCTTTAAAATATTACTCAACCGGACAGCAATCCCGTTCTCGTTGGTGTTTGTCCCGGTGGTTCCAAAGATTTTATACACCACATCAGGATCCTCTTCAAGGGCAGAGCGCAACGTATCTTCATCGACATACAGTTTCCCGTTCTCCGTCCAGTCCACCCCTGTGGCAATGCCAATACTGGCGGCACTGGTGTACTTGCCAGTCAGCCCAGAAACAGAAGCAGTAAACGCACTCCGCATGGATTCCGCCATCGGTTTAAGAATAGAGTCATTGTGCAGCAGACCGGTCTTGGCTTTTGTCGTCCAGGCCGAGATGTCCTCGTCGCTCATGGCCTTTTTCTGATCATCCGTTAACGGCTGATAGTCGGAATCATAATCCTCGCTAACTTTGGTATTGACCGAACTTAAGAGGGTATTATAGTCATCAATGAAGGTCTTAACACTGCTGATAATCTTGTCAACATCGTTGGCGATGCTCACAGTCGAGCTGCCGGTCCCTAACAAATTATAGGTAACATTGGCTACGGTAAACTTATTGGTAGACTGGGTGATCGCCACACCGTCAAGGACAGCCTGAGCGTCCTGCCCGCTCTGATTGACCAGCTTCAATGCATTCGTCATAAAGCTAAGGGCACCCGAATCGCTGCCGGATAAATCCAGTTGTTTATCACCGCTGTATGATTTGAGAGTAAACTTGCCATGTTCAAAGCTGGCAACAGCCATCTGTTTGCCGTCAGCACCGGTGAGAGAGTTAATCTGACTTAAGAAACTCTCCATCGTCGTGCTAGTTGCATCGATCGTCAGTGCCTTAGTAGTCGTACCATCAGAAACATTCAGTGTAAAGGTACTCGGCCAGCCTAATGTACTGCTCAACATAGCTTTTTGATTAAAACCCACTGTTTCACTGCTGACAACACCGGTTTCTGTAATCGGCGTCGAAGCGTCAACACTTCCCAGCTTCAACTGGTTCTGCAAGAAGCTGATGGCCGCTGGGTCGCTGCCGGCCAGGCTGACCGGCGTAGAAGTCAACGCCTTTATGGAAAAATTGCCATTGGCATCCAAACCGGCGCTTACCGCTTGATTGCCGGAGCTGTCCTTTATGTTATTGATCTGCGTCACAATATCATTGAGTGACGTCTTGGTCGTATCCACCTGAATATTGGCCACAGCTGTACCCACACTGACTTTTAAGGTAAAGCTGCCGGCCAGTCCGCTAAACTGTCCGGCCAACGCTGCCGTATCAGAAAACCCTACCGTTCCGGCGCTGCTGACTCCGGCATTGGTAATATTAGAGACTGCGCTTAGTTTCAGATTATTGGTAATAAAGTTCAATCCCTGCTGACTGCTGCCGCTAAAATCAATCGCCGCACTGGATCCTGTAGCATTGGTATACAGAAAAAACCGGTCCTGGGTAGCATCATAGGTGGCGGTAACTCCCGCGTCGGCCTTATTGATAGAGCTGACCAGGTCATTAATGCTCTGCGAGGAATTGACCGTAATCGACTTACCATTAATGGTAACGCCAAAGCTGCCGCTAACACCAAACTGCGAAGCCAGCGTGCTTTTACTGTTCCCTGTAGTGATTTTGGCCGTGCTGCTCTGGGTTACACCACTGGCCAGCTGCGTGACTTTGATGCTGTGGTTTACATTTACCGCATCCCCGGTCGCCGTAACCGATGCCACAGAACTGTTGCTGGAAGTCACCGACTTCGCCGCCAGAGTGCTTTTCATCTGAAAGTTAAACACTTTCTGATTCCGAAAGGTATCAATACTGGTCGCCAACGTATTATAGGCTTCCTTTTTCCAGCCCAAAATGGTTTGCTTCTGCCCCATTTTTGTATACGGCTGGCGGGCCGCCGTCATTAACTTTTCCACCATGGAATCGACATCGATCCCTGAACCGCTGAGACCGTAAGTACGTGTTACGCTACTGCTCGTTCCACTTACACTGCTTGACATAACTTGCACCTCCTTGTATAAAAAGCCGTTTGTTTAGGCTTTTTTATCCAGAAAAGCACCCACCAGATCGCGAATCTTGGCCAACGTATCTAATAATTCCTTGGGCGGCGCTTCCCTGAGTACTTTATTTGTTTTAAGATCTACTACCTGCACCATCAACTGATCGGTTTTCTGGTGCAGCACAAACCGCAGATCCGTATTGATGGACTGCATGAAGTCGTTAAGGCCATCAGTAATTTCTTCCACGTTTTTTTTACTCAACCGGTCCTTGTTCTCGTCCCTGTTTGCAGCCTGTTCATTATTTGCCGCATCAGAACTGCTCACGGCGGCGACTGCCCTGTCCAGTGTTTTTATCGTTGTAGTCACATCCTGCTGCATATTCACCATAGGCCGAACAGCCGTTGCTACAGCTGCCGCTGACGAATATCCCTTAACATCCATGATCGACATCTCCTCCCATTTAGCCCTTACTCACTCCGCATAACAGTTAGCCCTTTACCTGCATATCCTTAAGCACATCCATGATTTCAGTCTTAGCCGGCACGGCTGCCTGCTGATTTTCAAGGACGATGGAATCATAGATTTCACCCCGGTATATTTTCACATCCTTGGGAGCATCGACACCAATTCTGATATTGTCCCCCTTGATGTCTACAATGGTAATCACAATATTATCACCAATGACAATCCGTTCCCCCGCCTTGCGTGTGAGAGCCAGCATACTTATTCACTCTCCTTGCCGGGTTGCTTGGCAAATCCGTTCGGAAAGAGCCGATGGCGGGTAGTGTATTTGGTTTTTTCCAGCACCACCTGGATCGCCTTTCTGGCCTGACAGTTGATCACTACCGGCGCCAGCAGATTGGCCGTCATTTCCTCCGGACTGTCGGGAACGCTGACAATATTCATGATCTGCGGTGGATTCTCCTCACTGCAGCCCAGCTCCTGAACAAGCTCGTCCGGCAATTCAAATTCATAATCCTGAAAAAAAGGAAAAGGTTCCACAATAATAAAAGTCAAATCAGGTTCAGTTACTGATTGCAAAAATGTAAACGGATTATTCTCTTGGTGAGGAAGATAAGCAAACTCCCTTTCCTCCGCAAAACCGGGCAATCCATGCGGAAAGCGAAGGACTTGTTCCTCGGAAAGCTCCATATCACCTAACCGGGTAGAACGAACCAGCATATAACTACACCTCACGTAATTTCTGTTATACTTCCATATCAACGCTGCTATCGCTAACCTGCACATGCACCTGCGGGTACTGCAGCATTGTCAAATTCACACTGCCCCGTTCCAGTTCACTGTCGAAGGTGCCGTCAACAAACCGGATAGAAAGTTGCCCCGGCTCTACCTTGATCTTGGCTTCACGGGGAGTATACCGGATATCCGGTGAAGCAACCGGAGCCAAACCAAGATTCGATATCGGTGTTTTTATCGCTTCTTTAGCTAACTGCACCAACGGCTTCCCTTTATGTTCAATTTTATTCAGCATAATACCTTCCCGGGCAATCTTACCGATAAAATCCTGCAAAGCTCGCATGCCCTTTTGGGCATTTTCCCGGTCAAAATCCATAAAGTTTCTGTCGCCCCGTGAATAATTGCTGGGATACTGGTCAATCGACAGTTCACCCGGCGGCTGGCTGATGTCCAGTTTCACCGGCTCAGAGGAAATCCTGACTTGCACATCCGTAATTCTCATTTTCAAAAACGGATCCTGGATATCTAGCCGCGCCATGGCATTTTGCTGTAAAATTTTGAGTTGAAGCATATAAAATCAACTTCCTCTCTCCATGACACCTTGATTAACTTAGAAAATCCACCAGCGAAGGCGGCATAATCCGCCCACCTACCGCCAAAGCGGCGCGATATAAAGTTTGGCTGGTATTAAAGTCGGTAATAGCTTTGGCTATATCAATACTGCCGTTGCTGGCAATATCTGTCTGGATAACCGAACTTTGATTCGCCATCATGCTGGCAGCCATTTCATACATCGACATCCGCGTTCCCAGGCCGGTCTGTGCTTTAAGCTGCATATTGTGGTCGTCCAGCACATAGTTTGTCGCCACACCGGATAGCCATTTCACATCCGACTGGGTGTTCTGCGGCACCTGGAAGGAGTAAGTATTCCCAACAGCGTTATCCGTATCGGCAGTAATATTCAGTTGAATCCCGTTGGTTAATCCAACGACTGCCGGATTTCCTGCCGTCAGCGATGGCACAGCCGTCCAGGTTGTGCCCTGATCTGTCGTAAACTCCGCACCCGTAATCTGGCCGGTGGCGTCTAACCCTGTGACACGGACACTATAATTTGTCGCTTCTGTTTTGGTATATGTACCCGTTACCGTAGCGGCTCCGCCGGCGCTATTGCTCTGCTGCACCGAGGTCGTCGCCTGGGGTACCCGGAAAGAATATACATCGCCGGTGCTGCCCACAGTATGGGCCGTATTATCGCTGCTGGCCGCAATACTAAAGGTAACCCCCTGTCCCAGATCAATAACCGTCGGACCCGTGGCACTGCCGACGGCAAGGTTGGCCGCCGGCACACTTGTCCAGGTATTGCCTCCATCCATCGAAACAGAAGCTCCATCCACTACTCCACCGGTTACACTGTCAATACGCACATCATAACTTTGGTATCCGACCCCTGTATAGGTTCCGCCAACCTTCCCAATTCCACCGTTCGAATTACTCTGGCTTATGGTAGACGTTTTAGTAAGTTCATTTTTGATATCAAGCAAATGATTCAGCACCGACAACGTGGAACGACCAAAAGTGGTTTCCGCCGGACCGAATGCATCCACTCCCGTTAGATTTACGCTGTCCTGTGTAGGATCGGCGGCACCATTCTTAATCGGCATGGATAATTTGGTATCATCTCCGTTATAAATAACCACTTCTTTGGTTAATCCTGATTGGGGATCTTGGATAGTCGTCCGTACAAAGGGTTGCGTCGTGTCGTTTTCTCCACCAAAGACATAGCGGTCACCTAACTGCGTATTGCCTATCTGGACCACCTGGTTGATCAGTTCATCAATCTGATGACCAATGGTATTCAGCGCATCCTGCGGCTTGGTATCATCGGCACTGACCACCAGTTCGTTGATTTTAATCATCACCGAACTTAAGTCGGACATAGCACCGTCCGTCGTATTCATCCAGGATTGGGCATCCTGGAGATTTTGCGTATATTGTGTGTTAATACCCAAATTAGTCTGATACCGAAGGTCACGTGAAGCTTTTACCGGATCGTCGGACGGACGGTGAATAGCTCTGCCGTCGGTCAATTGCTCTTGCAGCTTATTTTGCTGCTCCAGTGATGTATTGAGACTGTTCAGGAAATTATAGCTCATCATATTGGTAGCTATCCGCAAAGTACTTCACACTCCTTATCTGCCGACTGTGCCGGTACCATTGATTAATTTATCAAGCATTTCGTCCATAGCGGTCAATACCCTAGCCGCCGAACTGTAGCCTTTTTGGAACCGGATCATGTTAGTCAGTTCCTCATCGGTACTTACGCCCGAAACTGAAGCCCGCCAATTGGTCGTCTGATTTACCAGTGTCTGCTGATTGGCGGTCAGCCGCTGTGCGTTTTGGCTTTGAACTCCCAGTGCGGTAACAACGGTGGAATAATAACCATCCAGCGACTTATTTCCCAGTAGCGCACTGGTATCGTTTTTTAAGCGCTTACTCAGGTTGACTGCATTATCGCCACTGGCCACATTACCCTTTGATAACGTAAAATTGTACTGGTCGCCGGTTTGGTTGGAAGCCGATGCCGCCACGTCCAAATCCACGGTAATACCATTAATTGTCATAGTATAAGGACCGGCGCCCGCTATATCAGTTGCCGTACCCCAGGTTTTTCCACCATCGGTCGAAGTAGAATAGGAAATTTTCGTCACAACCCCGGCAGCGACGGTAAGATTTACCTTTACCGACGTAGCCGTATCGCCATTGGTATAGTTACCGGTCGCCGAAGTAATACTCGCTGCCCCGCCGCTGGTATTGCTTTGCGTCACCGCAATCGCGTTGGCAGATGTTTTGGCAGCAATTTTCGCCAAACCGTCTGTCGTAAACAAAGCCTGATTCACCGCGAGCCTGTCAATCCAGTCGGCTTTAGTATAAGACGCCGTAGCCGTTGCGTCACTATAATCGGTCGACGCATCGCCAAAGAAATTATTCCCGGTGCTGTTATCCGTACCATAGCCTGCTTTATGTACCTCATTAAACTCAGTCAACAAAAACTGACTCATGGTGCTTAGATTGTTAAGATAGCTTTTTATGCCGGTCGAAGCATTATCCCTCATATCAATCATGCTGCTCAATTCGCCATTGGTAAATTTAATCACCTGTCCGGTTTGCGCATCAGCAACATTGACAAGGTTATAGCCGTAATCAGCGTCCTTGGAAGACACCGTCTTCAATTCAGTGTAGTCGGTAGCGCTAACCAAGGTCGTACTGGCGCTCTGGATAATATAGCGGCCCGAACTGTCCTCGGTGACCCGGACATCCACCATCCCCGACAGGTCGTCCACCAAAGCGTCCCGCCGGTCCCGCAAATCATTGGCATTGTCGGTGCCGCCCGCCTCGACGGCAAAAATCTGTTTGTTAAGACTGCTGATTTCCGACGTCAATTGGTTGATGCTTTTGACTTTTGTCGTAATCGTTTCGTTAATATCGCTCACCATATCAGTCAGCTGATCGGCTGCCGTTTGAATGGCATTAGCCAAAGTCACGCCCTGCTCCCGCACGGCCATTCTCGTTCCATCGTCGGAAGCGCTGGTCGCCAGTGTCTGCCAGGAATCCCAGAAATCATTCAATACCGACTGTACGCCGGTATCGGATGTATCGTTCAGAACGGTTTCCACCTTACTTAGCGAGTCCTGCTTCGACTTGCCGGCATTCAAGGTGGAAATGCCCTCCCACATTTGCTTGTCAATTAAAAAATCACGGATCCGGGTAATAGACTGCACATTTACTCCACTGCCCTTTTGCATGGTTCCATTGTTGGAATAAAGGGTATCCGGAGTTGTCGTGACCAGATTCACCGTCTGCCGTGAATAGCCGGTTGTATTGGCATTGGAAACGTTATGACCTACCGTATCCAAGCCGGCCTGCTGAGCCGCCAGACCGCGTATAACAGTATTCAAGCCACCAAAAGTAGAATTCATGAAATAACCACCTCTATGCTTTCTGATCAACCAGCATCCGGGATTGAACGCTTTTCCCGGCCTGGCCCTGCGCCGCATAGACGGGACCGGTGCTGTGTTGTGTCAAAATATTTATGTTATAATCCACATAGGCCATGGCCCGCTGAATCAGCTTGGTATTAAGCTCATTCGTCGCTTTAATTTCCTGCAGCGTAACCCTCAACTCATCGCCCAGATGGGATAACTGTTCCGCTATATCGCTACCGGCCAATTCCTTGATTTCGGTTAGCGTCAGCTTATCCGTCTGCAGTCCGCTTTTAGCAAGAATATCCTGCGTAATGCCCTCTCTCGCCTTCTCCAGCTTGCCTGCTTGCAGAATGAGCTGCTCCTCTTCCTTGGTAATTACCTCCAGATCATTGACTTTACCGGCCACCAAAGCGTCCTTTTTCCGTCTGCCTAGTGCCAGAATGTTGGTATATACCTGCAGCATATCGGTCAGAAGCACCGTTAATTTATTACACAACTCTTCCACCGCTATTCTCTCCCTAACAATATTTATTGGCTAAAAGCCCAGCATCTTTTCGGCAACCGCCCTGGCATCCACTTCATAAGTGCCGGATTGAATCCGCTCGGACAGAGCATTCACCTTGTCCTGCCTTACGCCGGACATACTTTGCAGACTAGACAGATACTGTCCAAACTCCTGCGCATTAGCGGAAAGAATGACTTCATCCTGCGATTTAGTCGCCTCCGACTTTTCTTGTTTAACTCCCTGATTCAGTTTGTTTTGTTCTCCATATACTTTTACGATACTTTGTACCTGTTTCCCTGAAATAATCACGCTAACGCACCTCGCACTCCCAATGCCTTGCATTATCTAAATACTGTAAGTAACGCAAGGTACCAGATTTTCCTCTACATAAGTATCGAAAAAAAAAGCAAGGATATTAATCCCTGCCTAAAATCGTTTATCTGTCATTTCCATCCGTTTTAAAAGATTATATCTCATTTTCTCCATGTATCACCTGAATACGGTTTTCCTTTTATTTTTTTTCAAGATTGCTGTACATCCGCCCGGCTTTTTTAAATTCCAGCGATTTCTGCGCTTCCTTTTCCGCTGACTGCTTCATCTGGTTGATGATATTTTTACTACAGGCCGCGCACACCCGTCCCTCCACAATCGGAGCACCACAAGCCTCGCAAGCATAACTAATTTCAAAATCGCCCATAAACCGGCCTTTGCGCATCATGTGCAGGATAGTTCTTTCCTTTACGCCCGTGGCCTCATGAATTTCTTCGATCGAGGCGGCATTGCCGGATTCCCGCAAAAAATCAACGATTTTTATTTCGTCCCGCTCTTCCTGCTCCACGCAAGCCGGACACATTCCGGCAGGACTATCCACAAATATTTTTCCGCATTCCGGACAATTTTTCAAGCCCATACTACCGACCCCTTCCCCGTTCTGGCAATTGCTAGAGCGTGTTTTCAAACTAACGGATAATCCATGTCGAGTGATTTTTACGCCAGACAAGTTGAATTTTTTTGAAATAGTGGCCCCTATTTCAAAAAAATTTAACGAAGTATGGCGCAAAAAGCGCCGTCAGGGAGCGTTTCGGATAGTTTGAAAACACGCTCTAATCTGTATTCTTATTATAATGGTTTTTCCCTGCTTGTACCAGCCTGTTTTGACAGCGTCTGCACAATTCGTCAGTTTTTTTTTCAAACAAGCAGGATTATATCACTTTTTGGCTAAATTACATTATATTTGACTTTATGAGGAAAGGCAGTTTGTCGTGTATATGCTTACCTTAATGCACCCTCCTGAAATCTACGCGAATACAGAGACTTTGGGCGCCATGATGACCAATCTCATGCATCTGATCGAACTGAAAAGCACCAACTTATATTTGCATAGCCACCAGGTGGCCAACTATGCGGTAAGCGTTGCCGCAAAAATGCGCCTGCCCCGGGAAGAAATTGAGCGGATCCGTTGCGCGGCTATGCTGCACGACCTGGGACAGATCACTGTGCCCAGTGCCATTCTGGCTAAAATGCCCTATCTCTCGACGCGGGAACTGAGCGTTTACAAAAACCACTGCAACGCGGGCAGCAACATGTTGGAAAACATCGCCTGCTGTCAGGAGCTCATCCCCTATATCCGTTATCATCATGAGCGTTGGGACGGCAAAGGCTACCCTAAACGGCTGAAAGGGGTTAACATTCCCCTGGGCGCCCGGATTATTGCTGTAGCCGACCATTACGACCGGTTCATCAATCCCTGTACGCAAAACTGGGCTAAGACCAAGGAAGAGGCTGTCCGGGAACTGTTGAGCCTGTCCGGCATGGCCCTTGATCCGGAAGTGGTCAGAGCCTTTATCGACGCCTTGGGCTAGCCACCGGCCAGAGCCAAACCGCTCACCCGAACTGCGCCGGCTTGTTTTAGCGCTTGGGCGCAGGCATCCATCGTAGCGCCGCTGGTAAAAATATCGTCGACCAATAAAATATGCCGGTCTTTGACCTCCTGAGGGCGCGTTGCGGAAAACGCGCCTTTTACATTGCGCCGCCGCTCACCCAGACTCAGTTCCCACTGGGGCTGCGTATCACGCCGCCGCACCAGCAAATCCGGCCGCCAGCCTCCGGGAAAGGCCTCCCGGCACCAGGGTCCGAAAATCCGCTCCGTTTGGTTATAGCCCCGTTCTTTAAGCCGGCCGGCGGCAAGCGGCACCGGAATCACCCATTCATAAGCCGGCAGCGTTTTTCCGGCCAGAGCCTTGTTCAACAGCCAGATGAGTGCCGCCACCTGCCGCTCGTCCCGGCGGAATTTCATATCGTGCAAAAGCCGCTTAAGGCCATAGGCATATTCGTATAAAATCAGACATTCATCGAGCGCCCGCAGGCGTCGTACCTGCATAGCCGCCTCCAGCGGCGGCCGGCTGATGACATGGAGACAGCGGGCGCACCAGGCGCCCTGTTCGGCTACAGGGCTGCGACAGGCCGGACACTTCGGCGGATAGACAAGATCCAGCCAGGCAATCCACAGCTTTTTCAGCACAGGGTCTCACCCCGCAGGCGTTCGGCCAGCAGCGAGTAACGTTTCTTAGTCCGGTCATTGGCCAGCGCGGTATGAAGCGCCGCCTTGGTCCCCAACAGTACCACCCGCTCTTTGGCCCGGGTCACCGCCGTATACAAGAGGTTGCGCTGCAGCATGATATGATGACCCGGCACCAACGGCATTACCACTACCGGATATTCGCTGCCTTGACTTTTATGCACACTCATCGCATAGGACAGCTTAAGCTCGTCCACCTCGCCGTGCTCATACACCACCTCATGTTCCGGGTAGCGCACCCGTACCCGGCCCTCCTCCACTGCCGCCACATAGCCGATGTCGCCGTTAAACACACCCTTGATATAGTTATTGCGGGTTTGCATCACCTTGTCACCTTCCCGGATGGATTGATGCAAACCGTTGATTTCTTCTTTTCCCTCCTGCCGGGGATTCAGCGCCTGCTGCAACAGCTTGTTTAAATTTTCCACGCCGCAGTCCAGGCGGTGCATAGGTGCCAGAACCTGCACCTCCTGCAGCGCATCGTAGCCTTCTTCCGGCAATTGTCGGCAGCATAGATCAACTATTTTTTGCGCCGTCAACTCACTTGATGCCATTTCAATAAACTGAAACTCCAGGCTGCTCGTCACATCCGGCGGCTGTCCCTTGTTAATCCGGTGAGCGTTTAACACAATCATGCTTTCGCCAGCCTGCCGGAACACCTCGGTCAGCCGGACCACCGGCACACTGCCGGAACGCAGAATATCTTTCAACACCGAGCCGGGGCCTACCGCCGGCAGTTGGTCAACATCACCGACCAGAATAACCCGGCAGCCGTCAGGCACTGCTCTTAGGAAATACCCCATCAGCGCAATGTCCATCATCGATACCTCGTCAATAATGACCACATCGGCATCCAAAGGATTGTCCTCATCGCGGGCAAACAGCGGTGCTCCCTCGGCACCACCGGTCGCCTCCAGCAGCCGGTGCACGGTGGAAGCCTCCCGTCCGGTCGTTTCCGCCAGCCGCTTGGCCGCCCTGCCGGTTGGCGCCCCCAGCAGGATTTTAAACCCGGCTTGCTCCAAAACAGCCAGAATCCCCTTGACCACCGTGGTTTTCCCCGTCCCCGGACCGCCGGTCAGCGTCAGCACGCCGTGCTCCAGCGCCGCCTCGATAGCCTGCCGCTGGGCAGGGGCCAGTTGGATGGCGGCGGCCGACTCCCAGTCGGTAACAATTTGACTGAAATCACTGTGAGGAGCCTGTTTGGCCTTGTCCTTTAGTTCCAGCAGACGCGCGGCAACCCGCTTTTCAGCATAGTACAAATACTGAGGATAGATGAGCACCATGCCGTGAAAATCCTCGGTACACAGACGGCCTCCTTTAATCAGCGAAGCCAGATGGACGGCAATTTCAGCACTGTCCGCCAGCAACAGCTTGGCCGTTTCCTGCACCAGCAGTTCCTCCGGCACACAGCAGTGACCGGCCTGGGCCGTCTGTAGCAGGGCAAAGTCAATCCCCGCCGTCAACCGGTCGGTGTGATTTTTCTCCACCCCCAGCGACCGGGCGATCTGATCGGCGGTGCGGAAGCCAATGCCGTCCACTTCGGCCGCCAAACGATAAGGATTGTCCTGCAGCACTTCCACCGAGAAGGAACCGTACTGGGCATAAATCTTTGCCGCATAAGCACCGGTGACGCCATGGCTTTCCAGGAACAGCATCAGTTCCCGCATTTCAGACTGCTCGCCAAACGAAGCCCGGATCATCTCGGCCTTCTTGCTGCCAATGCCCTCGACTTCCACCAGCCGGTGCGGTGCAAACTCAATGACTTCCAGCACCTTCAAGCCAAAACTCTTGACCAGCCGGGCCGCCATAGCCGGACCAATGCCTTTGATGGCACCGGAAGCCAGAAAACGCTCCAGTCCCTTAACATCGGTCGGTGCAACCCGCTTGCAGGAACCTACCTTGAACTGCCGGCCAAACCGGGCGTGCTCCACCCACTCGCCGCTCAGTTCCAATTGTTCACCCACTAGCGGCGACGAAATAGCTCCCACCACGGCGACGGTCGTGCGGCCCTCCAGCGGCTTAAGCTTCAGTACGCTAAAGCTGCCGTCCTCGCTCTGAAATGTTATGGTTTCAACAATACCTTCGAGTTTTTCCACACCCATACTCCTATTGCATCTAAAGCATGTCTTCAAACGATCAAAATCACCAGCTATTAACCATTCTGCTAATTTGAAGACATACCCCAGTTAATCATTATGGTCTACTATTCGCAGGTTCTTGGAAAAAATCCTGCCCATAAACGGAACATATGTACTAACCAGCTATTTGACCCTATTGCGGGAATACCGGCGAAGGGTTAGAATAAATCTATATGTTTCTCCTGCTGCGCCGCCAGAAGCCGAATCACCGTGCCCGGCCGGCAAGCGCCAGGAAACGTCATTTCCCAATAGAAAGGATTTCTCATTATGTTCACTTATCAGACCGCCGGCGTTTGCTCCACGGCCATCTCCTTCGACATTAAGGATAACCGGCTCAGCCAGGTATCCTTCACCCGCGGCTGTCCCGGCAATCTCCAGGCCATAGCCAAACTGGTCGAAGGCATGGAGCTGGAGGAAGTCATCACCCGCCTGAAAGGCATCCGCTGTGGCAATAAAACGACCTCCTGCGCCGATCAGTTGGTCAGTGCCCTGGAAGAGCATATAAAGACTGCGGGCCAAAGTAAAGAGACTGCCTAACACGGCAGTCTCTTTACTTTTATTCCGGCATACACAGCACGATTGCCCTTGTCAACCATGCTCTACTGTTTTAGGGCTGTCAGGGTATTTGACAAATCCTGAATGCTGACGGCAAGCTTCTCCAGCTTGGTTTCGATACGAATCAGCAAATACATGCTGATCACCATCGGGAAGCCATAATTTGCCGCATAACCAAGCAATTGTTCCATAGTGCCCCCTTTCCGGGAATAAGCGACTTATCCCTGTCCCCTGCAATTAGCTCAAGGTTACGGTATCACTGGTCCGGATGCGAGCCTCCACTGCTTCGGCAAAATCGCCGTTTTTAGTCGTAAAAATATCCCGGACCACTATGTCCTGCATTACCGTTTGCACTTCCGCCAGGCTCAATCCCTCCCGGGGATCAGCCAGACTTAGTGTAGTCTCTTTGCCGGTTTCGGTACGAAATACCATTTCCAAAGTCGTAGCCATTGCCCACCCTCCTTTCGTTTAGTTTTGTTGGAACCAGCCAGTCTTACTGACTGATCAGCTGGGCATCATCCTGCCTGCTGATACTGGCTACCGGATGCTGCTGCAGAGCGGCCAGGGCCTGACCGACGGCATGTACACATCGGCATCGGCGGCGTCCGGCTTCAGATTGCTGTACGAACGCACTTTATAGGCAGTCTGTCCACTTGTGGTCGTGCCGCTCTCCACTTTGATCTGCAGGCGGCTGGTTTGCGGTACTTTGGTTATTGCCATATTTTCACCCCCTCTCACTGCCATACATTCCTTCATAAGCCTTTTTTAAACGGGCTAAGCCGCGGCGGCGCAAATTATGCACCGCCTGAGCCGTTATGCCCAGTTCCCGGGCCACCGCCGTAAGCTGTCTGCCTTCCAGCAAAGTAGCGGCGATGACCTGGCGCTGCCGCTCCGGCAATCCGGCCAGCCAGCCGGCCAAAACTCCGGCAAACAAGCTGTCCTCCACTTCGGCCGCCACAATGGCAGGACCGGGCAGCCGTTCCAGCAGTTGGCCTTCTTTCTCCTCGTCCTCCTCCGCCAGCTTTTCCAGCACCGTTTCCCGCTGCCAACGCCGCCGTTCCCGCTTAAACAGGTTCCATACGGCAAATTTCACCTGACTCTCCACATAGCCTGCCAGCGGAACTCCCAGCTTGGCATCAAAAGTACGAACAGCCCTTACCACGGCCAGCCAGCCTTCGGCCTCCGCTTCTTCGGCGATAGACCGCACATGAGACTGCCAGGCATAACGTTTCACCAGGCCGGTAAACTGCCGGCACAAGAGAGAAAACGCCTTTTCATCGCCCTGCCGGGCCCGCTCCGTCAATTCCCTAAATTCCATATTCTTCTCACCTTTATGTGAGAAACCGGTTTCTCTGATGATTCGCGCTGGCTTTACTCTACCATGGTAATTCTGTAAAAACAAAAGCCAGCCTGGCACAAGTATCTGTGTCAAGCTGGCTTAAGTCAGCAGGCAATTAGAGGCAGCGGGGCCGGCAAAGGTCGGCCGTCTGCTTCGGCTCCGCCGCAGTCGTCATGTATATGATTGCAATTCCATCCACTCTTCATATTTAGCAGCCAAAGCGGCCTCTGCCTCACTATAACGGGCCGACAACTCATGACTGACGGCCGGATCGGTATGGCTGGCCGGATCATTCAACTGAATTTCCAGCACTTTCAATTCGGCTTCCAACCCGGCGATTTCCTCTTCCAGTTTGCGGGCCAGCCGCTCGGTATCCTGAGGCCGGCGCGTCCGTTCGGTCTTTTTAGCCGCCGGTTTTTCATTCTTGTCCGGTTTTACCGGCTGAACGGTTGGACCAGACTGTTCAGCCGCTTTTTTCTCACGGTAATAGCTGTAATTTCCCGCGTATTCCGTCAAGGCCCCATCAGTCAGTTCTACGACACAATTGGCCACCTTATCTAAGAAATAGCGGTCATGGGACACCGCAAAAAAAGTGCCGGGGAAGGCACAAATAGCCTCTTCCACCGCTTCCTTAGCCGGAATATCCAAATGATTGGTCGGTTCATCAAGGATAAGAAAATTTGCCCCGGTCAGCATGAGCTTTAAAAAGGCCAGACGGGCTTTTTCACCGCCACTTAAATCGCCAATGATTTTAAACACATCGTCACCGGTAAATAAAAAGGCTCCCAGGTAATGGCGGGCCCGCTCTTCGCCCAGACCATATTCCAGCATGATTTCGTCCAACACCCGGTTCAGCGGATTCAGGCCCTCGTGTTCCTGAGAAAAATAGCCGATTTTTACCCGGCTGCCCAGCTTGACCCGTCCGCCGGCAACCGGCAGCTCGCCGGTCAGCAGTTTAAGCAGCGTAGTTTTGCCGGCACCGTTGGGTCCGACCAATGCCACTCCGTCGCCGCGACGGATGAGCAGCGACACCTTTTCAAAAACAACCCGGGAACCATAGGCCGCTGTAGCCTCCAGCAGCTCCGCCACCCGCTCACCGCACTCGGTCGGCGGATTAAAGGCAAAATAATCGAACCGCGCCTCATGACCGGGCAATATAATCCGCTCCAGGCGATCCAGCTGCGATTGACGGCCGCGGGCCTGCTTGGCCTTGATGCCGGCCTTATAACGGCGGATGTATTCCTCGGTCCGGGCAATATGGGCCTGCTGTTTGGCATAGGCACCGGCCAACGAGGCCGTCCGTTCGGCCTTCTGCGCCAAATAGCCGGTATAATTGGCTTTGTAAACGGTAACGCTCTGATGCTCCAATTCAAAAATCCGGTCCACGACCCGATCCAGGAAGTAACGGTCATGGGAAATGATGAGAACCCCGCCGCTGTAGCTTGTCAAATAGTCCTCCAGCCATTCCACCATGCCGATATCCAGATGATTGGTTGGCTCGTCCAAAAACAGGAAATCGGGCTGCCGAATCAAAGCCCGGGCCAGAAAAATCCGTGTCTTCTGCCCACCGGAAAATGTTGTAAGCGGCCGGGAAAAATCCTCTTCTGTAAAGCCCAAACCAAAGGCCACCCGCCGGACCCGGCTTTCGTACTCATAACCACCGCCCTGCTCAAACCGCTCCAATGTGCGGGAGTAAGCGGCCATCAATGTCTCTTGCGCCGCCCCATCCTGTTCAGCGGCTATATCCTGCTCCAGCCGGCGCAAATCGGCCTGCCAGGCAATCACTTCCTGATAAGCCGAGCACAGCTCCTCATACAGCGTACCTTCACCTAGCTGTGCGTCCTGCTCCACATAGCTGATGGTCTCGCCCGGCGGCAGCAGCACACTGCCGTCGTCAGCCTTCTCCCGGCCAAGCAAACAGCGCAGCAAGGTTGTCTTGCCGGCCCCGTTACCGCCGATCAGACCGGCCTTCTCGCCGCGCCGCAATTCAAAACTGACTTCTTTAAACAGGGTTTCCACACCAAATGCCTTGGAAAGCCTGTCTACCCGTAAAACTCCCATTCATTCACCCCGTAATTCTAATAAAACATAACACAAAAAAACTCTATCATTACTGATAGAGTTCGCTGCCACTCCTCACTCTCCTGCTTCCAGCCTGCAGGCAGCTTCATCACAGGGCATTCCACAATACGGGCAGCCAATGGTCAAGCCGGCTTGAACCGTAAATATCCCGCCGCAACGACTGCATTTATAATACTGTTCGATCGTCTCAGACATCTCAGACCCAGTTTCCACAGTGGCTCGCCTCCCCAGCACCTCATTCAGCGAAAACCCGGTACTATACTCCATAATTCCGCCGGATAAGGAACTACCTTGTCACAGCATATGCAGCTTATGGCAATATTATGCATCTCTTAACCGATGAACCCCTATCGACTGATGTCGAACTATGTAACATGATTCGCTCTTGTCAGACAAGATAATTTCTGTTAGTATAGAAGCAACCGAACATACGTTCTATATCAAAGGAGTCTTATCATGCTTACCTACCTCTCCGCACCGGAAACCATTGCCGCGCTGATCCCGGAATATACCGACACCGGTGATCATACTGTCCTCTATACAGCAGCAGGCGGCAAAACCGTTACCTCCTTCCGGACTTCCACACTGATCCGCCAATTGGCCCGTACCTGGGCCATTGACCTGGCAGCACTAAAAAAGCAGACAGCTCTGGCTACTCAGCGCGTTATTCTCCAGCCGCTGCCGATCTGCCCATCACTCACCCTGGTGCCGGTAAAGGTCCGGCTGCCCCGGGTGCCTGGCGACAGCAGTATCGGCTATGTCAACTCCTATTGTGTTGCCGGGCTCGAAGCCTGCAAGCCGGTCGATAGCCCGGCTGCACCAAAATCCCTGATCTGCCTGCAAGGAGGGGCAAGTATTCCTTGCCTTTGGACAAGCACTACCGTCCGCAAAACTTTGCAACAGGCCCGGCTGTTCACCAGTTACTCCCAGACGGCAAGACACTGCCGGCCTTTAAAAGAATCAACCGTAGCCTATGATCCTCACCTGGAACCGATTGCCCAAAAACTAGTTGAGGTATTTTACGATATACTCCGTCTCAAGCAGCATCCTTCCGACTAATTGACTAGTATTCACCCCAGCGTCCCGTCCGGCCGCCCTCATATTGTCTAAGCAAAGAGCCGGTCACTCCGGCAAAACGCTCGGCAGTCAGCCGGGAGCCAATATCCAGAATATGTACCACGTCGCCGCGACACAGGGGTAGTGCCTCGGCCACTGACAGTACGGTGTCGGAGGCATGCACCACCCGCAGCATGGGATTCTGGTCTGCCAGCCTGTCTAAAATCGCCGGCGTCAAATCTCTTGACTGCCGGTCAAGAATCACAATATCGCAATCCGCGTCGGCCAGCTCCACCTTTTGCACCAGTTCCCGGAGCAGGCTCTCCACCTGCTGTTCCGCATCGCGGGTAACAACCAGAAAAGAAACGCTGACCCCCTGCGCCAATTGCGGCATCACAGCCCACAGCCACAGCTCCCGGATCAGACAATAGAGCCCATACAGAGCAAGTGATATCAATACCACACTGACCGGATATGACAACAACAAAATATCCTACCCCCTTTTCCTGGGATAGGATAGCTTATGCCAGATTGGCGGCGAGTGCTCCACCAACTTTGAAATTGCAAATTACATTTGCGGGGATTTTTTCGTAAGGCAAGGCGGAGGAGGTGCGCCTATCGAACATAGGTAAGCCGAACGACAACGAAGTCTTACGGAAAAAGGTCCGTGAAGAAATTGTGGGTTCAGAGTCGGTGGAGCACTAGGGTGACTGCCCGGCATTAATCACCAGGCAGTTCCACTATTTTGTGTTTTAAAGCGTACAGAACGGCCTGTGTACGGTCAGTCACATTGATTTTGCGGAAAATATTGGTCAGATGGTTCTTCACCGTCTTTTCACTTAAAAACAGCTTCTGAGCAATCGCCAGATTGCTTAAACCCTGACAGGTATAGTAGAGCACTTCCTTTTCCCGCCCGGTCAGGCGTTCCTCGCTTGGCAGATCGGCGATCTTCAGGGATTCGGCCCTTCTGATCTCCTGACCGCGCATCTGGTTGAACAGGCGCTTGGCCAAGGTAGGATAAATAAACGAATCGCCGCCGTGGACACAGCGGATGGCCTGCACCAGCATCCGCGGCTCCACGTCCTTCAATAAATAGCCGGACGCGCCGGACCGGATTACTTCCACTATGTAACTATCATCATCATGAATGGTTAAAATCACGATTTTAGTGTGGCCTGAGTCTCCCAACCGTCTGGCCACCTCCAAACCGTTCAGCCGCGGCATATTAATATCCAGCAGCAGTACGTCAGGATTCAATTTTTTAACCTTCTCTATGGTTTCTTCGCCATCACCGGCTTCACCAATTACACGAAAATCCGGCTCCAACTCCAAAGCGTTTTTGATTCCCTGCCTGAGCAGGGCATGATCATCGGCAACCAAAATTGTAATAACCATAACTATCACCCCATTTTAACTACGACCACAATTCATTGTCAGCATCACAAAGAGACACCAATAGCACAAAGGAAACCATTCATCTTACGGATCTCTGTCACCGCCCCTCTGTACTTTGTGTCCTTTGGTATGTAAAACTTTCTCAGACATAATTTCTACAAAAAATAAGATAATCCTGTCCTCTCGGACAGGATTATTTTTTTACAGCTTTTATATCTTTGCTTATTGCTTCAGTGCTTTCAGACGGGGTCCCATAATTCGCTTATAGGCCTCTACGCCGGGTTGATCAAAACCGTCGACATTAGCCAGCTCACCTTCATAGGCAATGGAAAGAGCCAACAGATAGAGAATCTCCCCTAAATGGTAAGCATCCAGCTTCGGCAGGACAAAGGTCGCATTAAACCGATTTTCACTGATCAACGCCGCCGCGTTGGATTCCCGGGCTACATCCAGGGCCTGGCTGAGCCGTAAGCCGGAAATTTCCGACAGCTTAGCCGCCGAAGGGAATGCATCGGGAATGACCGGGTCATTTTCCCATTCGGCAATTTTGACAAATTGAACGACTTTGTCCTTCTTGCCTTCCTGGTGCTGCTGAGTCTGGGCATGCATATCGGTCGTACCGACAGCCACAATCGGGGTGCGTCCGTAAAATACCTCCCCGCCTTCCCGGTCATAACGCTTGCCGAGTGACTCGGCCAATAGCTGTACATACCATTCAGCCAGCGACTTCAGGTAATCGGCATAAGGCATAAATACTTCCACATCCCGGTCATGATTAACGGCAGCCAGATATTTTAAGACTGCATTCAGCATAGCCGGATTTTGCCAGATATCCGGTGTCCGGCAAACTTCATCCATATCTTTGGCGCCAGCCAGGAAAGCATCAATATCAACACCCAGGCAAACCGCCGTAACCAAGCCCACTTCCGAAAAAATGCTAAACCGACCACCTACGCCATCGGGTATGCTAAAGGTATTCCAACCCTGTTCATCGGCCAGGCGTTTTAACAGCGTCGCCTTGTCGCCGCCGGCCGGATCGGTTACAGCAACAACTTCTACCTCCATGCCGGGTTCCTGTTTTAACGCTTCATAAACAACCATGAAGGTTGACATGGTATCCAGCGTACCGCCTGATTTGGACATAACGATCAAGAGCACTTTATAGGGAGTCGTTTCGCCATGCACTTTTTTGATCTGGGCCTCGGTCCTCAACTGCTGGATCATATCCGTAGTACGGCGTGCATCAATATTGTTACCGTTAAAGTACAGCTTCGGATAACCGTTGCGTTCTTTCTGCGACTTGCTGTTCCAAAACTCACCGGCACAGGCATCAAAGAATACTTTGTTGCCCAGGAAAGAACCGCCAATCCCGAAGGATACCACGCTGTCTACCTTGTAGCGTAAGGACTCGCCAAAGTCCTTTAGTCGCTTAATCGAAGCCGGTGAGTTTAAATTACCTTCCACCACATAGGGTAGTTGAGAAAATAACACCCGTTCCGGCGCACCATCCTTCGACAGATGGCCCCGCACTTCACCGGTAGCCCGCATATGCTCCACCGCCCGGTGAGCCAGACGAATCCGGTCGGCCAACGCCTCAATATCGGCGTCGGATACTTTTCCTGCTCCATACAGATTTTCATAATCAAAGACAAACCCGGAGTTTAATTTCAGACAGCCTTTTGTTGCGGACACATCCATCATCCTCTCATCTATTATGCTAATCTTCACAATCGCCGGTTAGCACCGGTCCTATGGTTTTTGCTAAATAACGTAAAAAAGGTTCCCGCAAGTCGGCCCGTTTCAGGGCAAACTCGACTGTGGCCTCCAAATATCCCTGCTTGTCACCGATATCGTACCGCCTCCCCTCAAAGTGATAGGCATATACATCCTTTTGAACCGCCAATTGTCGCAGCGCATCGGTCAACTGAATTTCACCGCCGCTGCCGGGCGGAGTATTTTCCAAAAGGGAGAAAATTTCGGGTTCAATGATATAGCGTCCCAGTACAGCCAGCCGTGAAGGAGCCTGATTAAGGGTTGGTTTTTCTACCAGATCGACAGCCCGGTACAGATGGTGCTTAATCAGCTCCGGCTTGACGATGCCATAGCTGGACACCTTGGCGGGCGCCACCTCCTGGACTCCCAGGATGCTGCCAGGCCGGTCTTCATATACATCAATGAGCTGCTTTAGACAGGGGACTGCAGAATCAATAATATCGTCACCTAAGAGGACCGCAAAGGGTTCCTGCCCGACAAATTGCTTGGCGCAGAGGACGGCATGGCCCAGTCCCCGCGCTTCCTTTTGCCGCACATAGTGGATGGTGACGGCCGACAGCTCCTCGATCATCCCGAGAAGGTCATATTTCCCCTGCTCTTTGAGCGTCATTTCCAGTTCCACCGCCCGGTCGAAGTGATCTTCAATCGCCCGCTTATTGCGGCCGGTAATAATCAGAATCTCTTCAATACCTGACTGCACCGCTTCTTCAATAATATACTGAATAGCCGGTTTATCAACAATCGGCAACATTTCCTTCGGCTGCGCCTTGGTGGCCGGCAAAAAGCGGGTTCCCAGCCCCGCCGCCGGAATCACAGCTTTCCGTATTTTACTCTTATGTGTGTTTGGCATAGCTACACCACCTTGTATTCATTATCCCCGGGGATATACTACTCTAACCTTACTTTCTAATCCGGTCAGGGTACTAGGCTTAATAGACGAAGAGGCCCGGCTTCTACCTCGGACATCAGAATGTACTTTTTAATGTATTTAAAAAACAATTCGCCCATTTACTGAAAAATCCTGCCAACCAGTTGGTAAAAACCGGGTTAAATTATTCACAAGCGGGCTGCTGGCTACCGGAGTTTTACCGCTGCAATACCCAGATATTCATGGATGGCGATATAGGAACTACGCAGGCCATCGGCTGACGGCACCAGCTTATTCAGGTAAACGGAATTGCCGCCGATACTGACCCAATAGTCTGAGGGATAGGGAGTAACGTCAACACCCTCCTGGGCAAAATTGAGCACCGATCGCTCCATGTGAAAAGCCGAAGTTACCAGAATAGGATGCCTAAAGCCCTGGGTTTCCAAAATTTCCCGGACATTGCGGGCATTCTGTTCGGTATTCAGACTGGTGTCGTCAATAAAAACTTCATTTGCCGGGACACCGATGCCGGTAAGAATGCGCTTGCCAATAACCGCCTCCCGGCCGGAATCATCAAATACCTGTCCACCGGACAGGATCACCGGTATTCCCAGTCTTTTTTGCAGCCTGGCGGCGGTCAGCAGACGGTTGGCCGCATTACCGCTAAGCTGTCCCGTTCCGTCAATGTCAGGCGTGCCAAAGGTTGCACCGCCTCCCAGCATAACAATCACGTCACCGGCAGGGTTTTCCGGCGGCACAAACCGTGCTTCCAATGTTCTGACCAGCAAATCGCCTACATAGGGAGTCGACAGCAAATAAAACACAAATGTCAACAAGCCTAACCACTTGGCTATTCGTTCCCGCTTTCTAGCTAAATGAACGGTCATACACAGCAGGGCAACAATAAAAATTCCCGGCGGCATGATAAAACTTACCAAAAATTTGTAAATATATATAAACAATGCTATACCCTCACATTTTCCCGGTCTTTACTGAAACCACAGAGTGTTCAGATTATCAGTGCCGTATTTTTGCCGGGCCAACTCCTTCACACCGGACAGTGTTTGCGGCAAGCCTTCTACACCGGCAGCGGACGAGTCGGTCAGCTTCCAGCCATCCCGCTTGCGGCTAAGAGTAAACTGCAGGGCCGCTATATTCTCGCCATCTTTCAAATCCATACTGCCGGGAAGCTCCCGGGTATAGATGCAGAAGCCGGTTATCGTGGTGGAATCAGCGCTCCCAATATTCACATATCGCAGCGTAAAGTTGGTATAGCTGCCGAGCCAGTCCATAAATTGCTGGGGCAGCAGCCCCTTGGACTGACTATCCACGTCCTGCAGCTTCACCAAATCTTTTTGATTAAACGCCTCCAGCCGTTTACCGAGCAAATAGATGGCTGTGCGCTCCGCATCCGATAAGGAACCGTTAAGATTCTCCATTGTTTTGATTTCAATCACTTTTCCCCACATCACTGACGTAAACATGTCCTCGCGAGGCCAAGCAATAAATTTGACTAACGTACCATCCTTGCGGTACTGATGCGGCAAATTAGTCGGCTGGTACTTCACACCGTCATCACCGAGAATACCATAAAAACCGCCGGCCAGTTCCACATGAACAACCCGTCCGGTCCGCTGCAGTTCCGCATCCGCCGCCCAGGCCGGCACCGCAGCAACGATCACCAGTAGTATGACGAGCAAATAGAGGCTTGTACTTTTTATTTTCATCCCGTTCCTCCTCACCATTCCATTCTACCTTATTATACCAAGTTCTTGCCGCAAAACAAAATAAAAGAACAGATAGAGGTTCTCCCCTATCCGTTAATGATCGCCAGCAGCTCTTCTGTCTTTTGCTGCATCAGCGCTGCGTCACCCCGTGATTCCACGTTCAGCCTAAGCAGTGGTTCGGTATTTGATAAGCGGACATTGAACCGCCATGTTTTATATTCAATGCTGAGTCCGTCGATATTATCCACCCGCACCGCCCCCGGTGCACACAGCGCCTCCAGTTTGGCAAGAACAGCCGGCCCGTCGGCCACCCGGCTGTTGATTTCACCACTGGCCGGATAACGTTCAATCCGTTCGGCCAGCAGCGCACTCAAAGGGTTGCCGCTACAGCAAAGAATCTCCAGTACCAGTAGCCACGGTATCATCCCGCTGTCACAGTAAAAGAAATCCTTAAAGTAATGATGGGCTGACATTTCCCCACCATAGACGGCCTCCTCCTGCCGCATCCGGTCTTTAATAAAGACATGACCTGTTTTGCAGGGCAGCGGAATCCCCCCGGCCGCCTTTACCACTTCCACTGTATTCCAGGTCAATCGCGGATCATAAAGAATTTTCGCGCCTGAATGCCGCTTTAAAAAAACTTGGGCCAAAAAACCGACAATATAGTAGCCTTCGATAAAATTCCCCTGTTCATCAAAGAAAAAGCAACGGTCAAAATCCCCGTCCCAGGCAATCCCCACATCGGCACCAGCCTGTCTGACCGCCTGCGCCGTAGCTTCCCGATTGTCCGGCAGCAGCGGGTTGGGGACACCTTGCGGAAAGTTGCCGTCCGGCTCATGGTTAATTTTAATAAATTGAAAAGGCAGATATTTTCCCAGCGCATCAAGCACACCACCGGCACCACCGTTTCCTGCGTTGACTACCACCTTCAGCGGCTTTAACGCAGCCCTGTCGATATAGGTAAGCAGGTGCTGTACATAGTCATTCATAATATCAATAACCGTCACCGAACCAGGCTTGCCGGTATATTGTTTACTTACCGTACCAGTTACTACCCGTTCTTCAATCTCACGCAGCCCGTTTTCCGCACCGACAGGCCGTGACTCGTGACCTACCAGTTTCATGCCGTTATAGTCTTTGGGGTTGTGGCTGGCTGTAATCATGAGACCGCCGTCCAGTTTAAGATGGCTGACGACAAAATAAATTTGTTCCGTTCCGCACAGGCCGATATCCAGCACATCACAGCCCCGTTCTGTCAGGCCCCTCACCAGGGCATCACGAAACGCCGGCCCGGTCAACCGGATATCATAACCCACTGCCACTTTTTTCGCGCCCAATACGTCCACATAGGCTTTACCGATGCGATAGACAACTTCCTCATTCAATTCATCGGGCACTCTGCCCCGGATATCGTAAGCCTTAAAGGCTTTGCGACTTATTAGCAAACCACATCCCACTCCTTCTATCCATTAACAACGTCCGTACTTATCCTCAAAACGAACAATATCGTCCTCTTCCAGATAGCAGCCGTTCTGCACCTCGATAATTTCCAGCAGTACCCTACCGGGGTTTTCCATATAGTGTTTAGCGCACTGGGGCACGAAAATGCTTTTATTCTCCGGTACCATATATTCCTGTCCGTCGATATGCACTTTGGCCGTACCACTAATGACCACCCAGTGTTCGCTGCGGTGGTAATGCATCTGCAGACTAAGCCGCTGTCCGGGATTGACGGTGATTTTTTTTATTTTATAGCCAGGGCCTTCACCCAGCACCGTCCAGCTTCCCCATGGCCGGTAGCCAGTAGTATGCTCTTCCGCTTCCCGGCGACCCTTTTCCTTGAGTACATTGACCAGTTCTTTCACTTGCTGTGACTCGCCCCGTTTAGCTACTACAATGACATCATCGGTTTCCACAATCAGAAGGTCTTCCAGGCCAATGCCGGCGATCAGGCGGCTACGTCCCATCATCAATGTATTGCTGCAAGCAAGCGGCAGGCAATCACCCTGCAGGGCATTGCCGTCGGCATCCTTATCCAATACATCATAGATGGCATCCCAGGAGCCAATGTCATTCCAGTACGCTGTAAAGGGCAGCATCACTACCTGCTGCGATTTTTCCGCTACGGCATAGTCGATGGAAATGCCGGGCATGCTTTCAAACTCCGCCAAAAGCAGTTCTAACGGCTGCTGGCTTAAAGCAAATATCTCCGGTTGGAATTTCTGCAGTTCCTGTTGAAAAGTGCCGACAGTAAAGCCAAACATGCCGGAATTCCAATAGTAATTGCCGGCTGCCAGATATTGTTCAGCAGTCTCCTTATCAGGTTTCTCCTTAAAGGAACTGACCTTAAACCCGGCCTCATAAGGCTCACCGGCCTGAATATAGCCGTAACCCGTTTCGGCCTGCTGCGGTTTGATCCCACAGGTTACCACATGCCCTTTCGTTGCCAGCTTTTCTACCTGACGCACCGTCTCCACAAAGAGCCCTACAGGCCGGATAATATGGTCGGAAGGCGTGACGAACAGCACTTCCGTTGGGTCAACTCCCAATTCTTCCCCGCAATAGTTGGCCGCCAGGGCAATGGCCGGCGCCGTATTGCGTCCTACCGGTTCCAGTACGACATGGGCCGCTTCGGCACCACAGGCAAACAGCTCATTTTTTACATGATGGACATATTCTTTATTGGTAACCACAACAATATCCGCCGGTTTAACCAGCGGCAGAAAACGCTGAACCGTCTGCGTAAATAAAGATTCCTTACCTTCCAGCTTCAAAAACTGTTTCGGATACTTTGTCCGTGATAAAGGGAACAACCGGGTTCCCCCGCCACCGGCTAATATGATAATCTTCATTGGTTTTATACCCTCGCTTCCCGTTCCGTTATACCTTTCTGTTCAGTTCTAGTTGTATGTACTCAGCCAAAGCCTCTTGCCAGGAACGCATGGGATCGCCTACCGTCATGCGCAGCATGTAGTTATCCAGCACGGAATAGGCCGGCCGTTTCGCCGGCCGGGGAAATTCAGCCGTAGTGACCGGCAGTACCTGAACCTGCTTCCCGGCCTGCCGGAATATTTCGCAGGCAAAATCGTACCAGGAACACTGGCCCTGGCACGAAGCATGATAGGTCCCATAGGCATCGCTGTCTAAGAGACGATAGATCGCCCGCGCCACATCTACCGTAGAGGTAGGTGTGCCCACCTGATCGGCCACTACCCTTAATGTATGCTGCTTTTCCGCCAACTGCAGCATGGTCCGGACAAAATTCTTTCCCTCGCCATACAGCCATGCTGTCCGGACAACATAATGACGGCCGAGAATTTGCCGCACCAGTTCTTCTCCCTGCCATTTTGTCTGACCATATACCGTCTGAGGATTAACGGAATCAAACTCCCGGTATAAACCCTGCTTCGTACCGTCAAAGACATAATCAGTACTGACATAGACCAGCCGCGCCCCTGTCTCTAGGCAACCAGCCGCCATGTTCTGTGCCCCAACGGCGTTCACCTGGAAAGCTCCGTCCTCATCAGACTCGGCTCCGTCTACATTGGTGTAGGCCGCGCAATGAATCACAGCATCAGGTTTAACCTCCCGCAAGCAAGAAGAAACCTGCCAGGCATCGGTGATATCCAAATCCTCTCGTCCGGCTAATATTAAATCGTGCTCACCGCTCTGTTTCGCCACCTCAATGCCAAGCTGTCCCTTGGCACCGGTAACCAGTATTTTCATATTTACTCTATCCTTTCCAACTCATGTACCTATCATACCACAGGATAGTGGCTTCAATAAATAGTGGAGAGGCAGTCCCCTAGAACCGCCTCTCCACTATTTATATGCCGGAAGTCTTTCAGCCGCCATATCCCTCAGCATGGATATACTTTATCCTTTACTGAAAAAATGACCTCCTACAGCGGCCAGTCAATCCCATATTAGGATCGTTCCAGAGAATACCACCTTCAATCGCAGGGATATATATTATCGGTACATTTAAAACCCATGGACAAATCCAGGCTAGAACCATAACTGACGATAACTTTCCCAGATAAATAGCTTACGCCCCTAATTAATTTTATTTCCCTTCATGACCTGCCACCAGGATAAACCACGCATGGCATCCGTCATTTTCTTTATTTCACCTAAGTCAGGTTTTGAGTTATCCTCTGTTGATAACGGCGATTTCTCATAATTACTATCGCCGTGCATGCCTATATAATTGCCATACATCCAGGTGTCCAGGTTGACCCCTAAGGTTCGCCCTTTTGTTAAACTTTCTCCCAATGAATAATAAATAAATCCCTTGGGAGCAATCAACTCAATTAACGTAGGACCAATGTTAATTTGGGCTCCTGATGTATTTGCCGGGAGTATTCCTTTATTCACACCTTTGCCGTAAATAATTAAGGGTATTGAATATCTTTCAAACAACGTGGGATTTGAGATATATCGTATATTACCGCCAACATGGTCTCCCGTAATAATAAACAGACTGTCGGGATACTGGGCTTTAACCGTTTCAATAAATTCAGTTATAACCTTATCACTATACCAAAAGTGCCCCAACATTTTTACCATTTCGGCATCTTGCTTGACAGCAGCAGGAAAATTATTATAAGTTGTTGTATTAAAAAAACCTGCCTTTTCCAAATCGATCGAATACGGTGGATGGTTGGAAACTGTCAAAATCACATTAAAACTTGGCTGATCATCAGTCATTTTAGCTGATACATACCTTAGAAATACTCCATCATCGATTCCCCACGTATTTCCATTCGGGGATATTAGGTCTCCACATGAGAAAAAATCCTCAAATCCCTGTGCTAATGTAAATTTTTCAACATTCTGCCATGAGCCATATCCGCCATACCAGAAGTTTGTTTTATATCCTAAATTTTTCATTTGAGCAGCCAGTGCTGTAGGATATGCCTCAGTAAGCGATTTCTTCTGATAGTTCGGGTATACTTTCACTTCTGACAATCCTGTGACAACTCCATTTACCGCCCCAATGGTAAAATTCCCATTCGATAGAAATGACGTCAGGTATACAGCTTCTTCTTTATTCGCGATTGATTTCAAACCGGAAGCAATATTTAAATTTTCGTATGCAGGCATGAGCGGCCATTGTGAATAGCTTTCTGCAACAATAAGAAAGATATGCCTGGGCTTGGGCAGTTTTGCCCCTTGCGCACTCTTTCTAAAATAATCATACATATCATTAGATTCTGTTACCTCTCCTGAAAGCATCCTGCCAAATTCAGCTACTTTACCTGGATTAAGATCCAGATTTCTAGCTTTAGCTAGAACCTCGTGGGTATCATAGGCCCTGGATAATGCCTGGAAATCATCTAATATAGCTTCATTCAACAATAGCTGATTGGTTTTCGCCGCATTGGTCCATCTGACCGAGTTCTCGGTTAAACCGCCGCCAAAACGAACAAATCGCCAAAAAGTATATGAAAATAGCAGTAAAAATATTAGAAACGCTACCGTATAATATGGCTTTGAAAATTTAGGAAAATCAAGAACTTTAGTTTCTAAACATCTTTTAAGGGTTTTGCAGAGCAAAAAACAAATAGGTATTAGTAAAATTATACCAAGTGGCACATAGTGAAGCGAAGAATAAAATAAAGCTCTTGTGTCATCGCGGAAAGTATTAAATATGAATTGATTAAAGCCGGAATCAAACTCACGATAATACGGTATTCTTACAAGAAATAACAGCGTAATAATAAAAACATAGATATAACCCATTGAAACACGTATTTTATGCAGATATTTCTCAGATGTTATTACCAATCCGGCCATTGTACAAAAAAGAAATGTACTAAGTGCCAAAACTCCGGTACTTTTTAAACTAAGTCTGGCACCATAATAAAGTGAAACCCATATGCCGCTCAGATTATCCAAGATAGTTTCCGTCGGAAACATGATAATAATAAAGCTAAGTCTAAATATAGTGAAAACAATCCAGAAAAACAAAAAAAACTTAAGATCCTGCTGCATGCCTTTATAAAAGCGATTTATCCTTAACAATATACCTTCCCCCCCGTAAACAATGCTAAGATTTTAATTCAGTACTAGCCAATATCACCTTCCATATTTTAGAAATTTCTTCATAACCAGCATAAAAAAACGCCGAACATTGAAATTCGCCGCTACACAAGCTCTCGTACAGCTCAGTTCGTTCTATTGATATTTTAATAGCTGGTCTTATTTGGTTATATTTTCTAGGGTTCTACTCTTCTTTTGAAAAACCTTTGATTTTTTTAGAATAAATGTAAAAAACTGCTGAAAGATATATATTCTCCAACAGTCTTTTTACATTTATTCTAAATTTTCATTCCTGAATAGTCTATTGTCGATCATGTTAGCTGGATTCATCATGCTAATATACTGGAAGTTTCTCTGATTCCACTTCTTTTAGCCGTGGATATACTTTATCTTTATCCGAAAGAATGACTTCCTGCAACGGCCAGGCAATCCCAATATCCGGATCATTCCATAGGATGCCCCTCTCAGTTAAAGGGTTATATACATCGGTACATTTATACATAAAATAAGCCGTATCACTTAAGACGCAAAAACCATGGGCAAATCCTGCTGGTACCCATAACTGCCGATGATTCTCATCGGATAAATGAACGCCTTCCCACTGACCAAAGGTAGGAGAACCTGCCCGGATATCCACTGCTACATCAAAAACTTCGCCCTGAATTACAGATACTAATTTCCCCTGCGCGTTAGGATTTTGATAGTGAAGCCCTCTTAATACGCCACGGGTAGAAAAAGACAGGTTATCCTGCACAAAGGTTCCCTTTATGCCAAATTTTTCATACCTTTCTTTCTGCCATGTCTCCTGAAAAAATCCACGGGAATCACCAAATACTTTAGGTTCCACAATGACTACACCAGGAAGTGTTGTTTCTATTACTTTCATTACTTTCCCCCTACATATCTATACACCTTTTTCTTCCAATAACTGCTGGAGATATTGTCCATAGCTATTCTTTTTCATAACACTGCCTAATTGAATAAGTTTTTCCTGTGATATATATCCCATCCGATAAGCAATCTCTTCCGGACAAGCCACCATTAGCCCTTGCCGTTCCTGGATAGTCGCTATATAGTTTGACGCCTGAAGCAGTGATTCATGCGTCCCAGTGTCCAACCAAGCAAATCCTCTACCCAGAATCTCTACCTTTAGGCTATTCTCTTCCAAATAGAAGCGATTCAGATCAGTAATTTCCAATTCACCTCTGGCAGAAGGTTTCAAGGACTTCGCATAATCCACCACTTTATTATCGTAAAAATAAAGACCAGTTACAGCATAGTTAGATTTAGGTTTAAGAGGCTTTTCCTCTAAACTAATTGCTCTTCCAGCAGCATTAAACTCTACCACACCATACCGTTCCGGATCCTTTACCCAATAAGCAAAAACCGTAGCTCCGCTATCCTGACAGGCTGCACTTTGCAGCATCTGACTGAAACTATATCCATAAAAAATGTTGTCCCCTAAAATAAGAGCACAGTTCTCCTTACCAATAAAAGATTCACCGATAATAAAGGCTTGGGCCAATCCACCCGGGTTAGGCTGCACCACATAGGACAATTGAATATCCCATTGTTCACCATTATCTAATAGCTGTTGAAAACCTTCCTTATCTGCCGGAGTAGTAATAATTAGAATATCGCGAATACCGGCTAACATTAACGTTGTTAACGGATAATAAATCATAGGTTTATCATATACAGGCATAAGTTGCTTACTAGTCGCTTTAGTAGCTGGATAGAGGCGGGTGCCTGAACCACCTGCCAGAATAATGCCTCTTTTTACCGCCACAGGTCCTCCTCCTCACACGTCCCTACTCTTCAATCCTAGCCGTTCTCTCCGATAGCTCCCATCGGTAATTCGTTGACACCAATCTAAGTTATTAAGATACCAGTCAACTGTTTTCACAATGCCTGTTGCAAAAGTTTCCTGAGGAACCCATCCAAGATCCCCTTTTATTTTAGAAGCATCAATAGCATATCTCATATCATGGCCGGGACGATCCTTCACAAAAGTAATCTGCTCCCGATAAGATTTCCCGTCAACGCGAGGTTTCTTCTGATCTAGAATATCACATAACGTGTGAATAATATCTATATTGGTCTTTTCATTATGACCGCCAATATTGTATTTCTCTCCCGGCCTCCCTTTCTCTAATACAGCCAATAAAGCCCGGCAATGATCTTCTACATATAGCCAATCCCTTACATTTAAACCTGTACCATAGACTGGTAGCGACTTTCCTTCCAATGCATTTAAGATCATAAGTGGAATCAGTTTTTCCGGAAACTGATAAGGACCATAATTGTTGGAACAGTTGGTAATGATCGTAGGTAATCTATAGGTATGATAATAGGCCCGAACTAAATGGTCAGAGGATGCCTTTGAGGCAGAATAAGGAGAATTGGGCGCATAAGGTGTTTCTTCGGTAAAATAGCCCGTTTCACCAAGAGAGCCATATACCTCATCTGTTGATATATGAAGAAACCGGAATTGGTCCTTCTTTTCATCGCTTAGCTCTCGCCAATACTTTCTTGCCGCCCCTAAAAGCGAGAAAGTACCATTAATGTTTGTTTTAATAAACTCGGCCGGTCCATCTATTGACCGATCCACATGGGATTCCGCTGCAAAATGAACAATCTGATCAATAGAATATTCTTCCAAAAGATCATTGACAATTGTCTGATCACAAATATCTCTCTGAACAAACCGATAGTCAGGACAATTATTAATACTCTTTAAGGAAGCGAGGTTTCCTGCGTAAGTTAATTTATCAAGATTAATAATCTTCAGTTTTTTATTTTGTTGCATAAAGCGAATAAAGTTACTGCCAATAAATCCTGCTCCACCTGTGACTAATATTGTCCTCATTTTTCTACCTCAATACAAATAATCATATTTATAATAAATTTATGAGAGTTAATCGTTGGTTATGCCCATAAAGTAAAATAAAGTTTGCAAAAGAAAAAGCCATCGATAGCTCCAAAAGATAAATAACAATCCTAGGAGTATAAATCGATGACATATATTAGCAGGAAATACTAGCCTTTCGTAAACGCAATGATTGTTGCAAACTTTTATTGTCACTATCTATTTGATCGGAAGTTCGCTGTTGTATATTTATGTAAATTAATTAGTTCAATACATTCCCTAAACTCCTTTTGAAAACGTGATATACTAAATCTCTCAGCATTAATACGACAACATTCACTAGAAATACTATATATTTCAAATTCCTGTACAGCCTTTATCAAAGAGCCGCTTACCTGTTCTTTAAAGAATATTCCTGTAGCCTTATTACTGTTATCATCAATACCAATGACAGTTTCTAAAGCCCCTCCCTTGCCAAATGCAATAACAGGCGTACCACAGGCTTGCGCTTCTACCGGTGTAATGCCAAAGTCTTCTTCCGCTGCAAAAACAAAGGCCTTTGCCCGCTGCATATAATCCTTTAATACCCCAAAAGACTGATATCCTAATAACTGCACATTCTTTCCTGCTTTAGCTTTAATCTTTGGGAAATCGGGTCCGTCACCAATAACAATGAGTCTCTTATCTGGCATGTCAGCGAATGCTTCAACAATTAAATCCATCCTTTTATAAGGTACCATTCTTGATGCAGTTAAATAAAAGTCTTCCTTATCTTCTTTTAAAGTAAACGATTCAATATCTACCGGTGGATAAATCACTTTAGCCTCACGGCGGTATACTTTCCAAATACGCCGGGCAATGAATTGAGAGTTAGCAATAAAATGGTCAACACCGTTTGCGGTACGTAGATCCCACATACGCATATAATGCAATATCGCTTTTGCGGCCCACCCTTTTACACCTTTAGTCAACCCGGCTTCACGTAAATATTGATGCTGCAGATCCCAGGCATAGCGAATAGGAGAGTGAACGTAAGAAATATGAATTTGATCAGGTCCGGTCAAAATTCCTTTAGCTACTGCATGGGAACTTGAAATAACCAGATCATATCCTGATACATCCAGTTGTTCTATAGCTAGAGGCATTAACGGAAGATACTGCCGGTATTTTTTTCTTGCTTTTGGCAATTTCTGAATAAAAGTTGTTGTAGTTGATTTATTTAACAAAAACTCTCTCTCTCCTATGTTAATAAAATCAACTACACTGAATAAATCAGCCTCGGGAAACAGCTGCAATAATTGTTCGAGTACACGTTCCGCCCCAGCATAAGTAACCAGCCAATCACAAACAATAGCCACCTTCATACTAATACCTCTTCCTATCCAACACGTCCTGATAAACTTTTTCTACTTTTTCCGCCATAACTTCAACTGAAAAATTTTGCTCATATTCACGTTTTGCATTTAAAGACACTTCCCGATACACCGTTGGGGTATTAAATCGATGTAGATAACTACAAGCCTGCTCAATATTACCTAATGGATAAAGATACCCATTATACCCATGTCGAACAGCATCTCGATTTCCAGTAACATCGCTAGCAACAACCGGTAATCCAGCAGACATAGCCTCTAATAAACCAAGTGACAAACCTTCCCATCTTGAAGTTGATAAAACTATATCCGAAGCTGCAATATAGTCCTTCACATTGTCCACAAAACCTGTAAAAAAAATATTATTTATATTCTCTTTTAAACATAAACCTTCCAACGCAATCCTATCCGAACCATCCCCGACCCATATGAACATCATGTGGGTCATCTTTTTAGCAACGCTCAGGGATTCTTGCATATTCTTTTGATAATCGAAACGACTTATTGATAAAACAACTTGTACATCATCACCAATGCCAAGCAGTTTCCTTATATTAGCTCTAATCATCTGATTTTTCTCAACTGCACATACACCATTTAAAATAACAAGATGTTTACTTTTAGGCCAAATGGTATATTGTTCTGAAATTGATTGTTCTGATGGAGATACAAAAATGATTTTATCTATATATCTTGAGAAGAAATACTCATATGATATATAGAGTCTCTTCATTATAGCGTTATATTTTCCGATATGAATACCATGAGGGGTATGGATAGATGGAATACCTGCAAATAAAGTTAGAAACCGCCCGTACAACCCCGCACCTTTACCATGAGTATGAATGATGTCTATTTTATTATCTTTCATATACACAATTAATTTATATAAACAGCTAAAAGAAAGTTTTCGGTGTGGGATTTCTATCAAATTTCCTTCGCCTACTACATCAGAATACTTATTCCAATATGGTCTTTCCTTAGGACATGCGATAAAATTTACACATTTATCATTTAATTGATTAATAAGTTGATAGACGTGTTCCGGCCCACCACCGTAATCTGCTCGAACAGTAATATGCAGTATCTTTTTTTTTATATTTTTATTCAAACACAACAACCTACCTTTTATTATTTGCAACTAATTCACTATACACCTGTTGCTGCCTTGCAATAATATTTTGTAAAGGCATATAATGATACTTCTTTGAACTTTCTATATTTTTATTGCCAATATCATCCAGTTGATCAATTATCCTCAATCCACATGCTAAATACTCATTAACTTTGGTAGGTGATGCAACAAAATTTATAATATCCTCTTTGCGAATAATAATTCCAGCATCTGCAGCATTTAAATATTTTCCCACTTCAGAATACTCAACCGACATAATTATAATATTCTCTTTGATCGAATGCCTATGGCAAAATTCTTTGATATCCTGCGGATTTTTAACAAGCATTAAAAGAAAAATAGTTTTATCTTTTGAAGAAGCTTCTTTAAACTTCATTAAGATCTTATCAATATTTTGCCAATAATCCGTTCCACCACAATACACATAGACAAATTTATCTGTAATATTTAATTTTTTACGCATTTTATTTCGTAAAGAATCTGATGAAAAAAAGTATGTTTCATCAACTATTGTCGGAAAAACTTCGCTCTTATCAATTGAAATATCATATTTATCCGAATAGTACTTTTTCATATTAAAAGAAACAAAAAAGAAAAAATCCGCATAGCTAAAAACAAATCTCTCCAAAACAACGGCTTGGTTTGCATAATATCGAGCCAGAATACTATTTTTATTTTTTAATTCATCTACAATCGCCCCACGAATATCAGCAATAATTGGTATGGAAAACTTATATTTTCTTTTTAAATATATTGCTATTGCTGCAGAAACATGTCCACGACAATGAATGATATCAACACTGTTAAATAAATTACTATTTATTAATTTTGCATTATATAAATTTATTATAGGAATAAAGGCCTTAGGTAATCTCAACGCTTTTCGCAAAGAATACTGAGCATTAGACCGTCCACTTTTATGATATTCCTTAATACCGCTCAAAGCTAATAAAGTAACTACATTCCTCTGAGCATGGTAGTTGCAAAGAGTATGAACTTGACTATCAAAAACTGACAAATTAACAAAGCCATCCGAAATATAGAGTATCCGCATTTTTCCCTCTTTCACTTTATAATAGTTCAATTCTTACAACTCACTAACTTACCGTACCCATTTGAATACTTTTCAAAAAATCCATTGTTTAAATGATCCATGCTATAATCTGAAATTATTATAGCACTGGAAGCTAGCTGCACCATACGATAAACATTTGTACCAAAACCCGAATGCCGACCAATAAATCCCTTACTATCAAATAGTAATACTTCAGACTGAACCACCCTGTCGAGCCCAAATAAACCCACTTGTCCAGAAAACCAGGTACTTTGTTCCTTACCCTGGACTTGAGGTGTGAAATGCACTTCGGTAGAACGGAATTTATTCCTGCTATCTGGTAATGGTGTGTATATATATGTGCCAGGATCACGCACTACTTCTTGATCATCTATGCATAATTCTATGCTTAGCTGATCATTATGCCCGTGCCCCCCATTACCATTTTGTCCGACATTACCGCATCGTATCGCCAAGTATAAGTCTTTAGACTTATATAAATATAAACCAAAATCTGGATAACTAAAAACCTGTAATCCATCAATAAGATCATTGTTATTTAAGCTGCTAAAAATTGATACTACAGGTTGACCATAATTTTTTTGCAAGTAAGTCTCCCATTGCTCAAAATTTTTATTAGATAAAATAAAACGATTAAAAGCATCAGACTGTATCAAGTTCCCTCTAATATGATAGGAAGGTATTCTTATGCCATTCAAGATTTTATTAACTACATATTTCTCCAAGTTATTACTATCAACTTTTTGCAAAAAATCTTGACGATTGAACAGTATTCCACCAACGGCCAGGATATGCTGGTGATCGAGAATATTCTCGTCATAATATGTTGCGTCTACAGATAAATCTTGATACCCCTTCAAGTTCTCGTATTTATCTACAGCTTGCCCAACTGTCATTTTGGTATATGAAGGCCATAGCTTTAAAAAACGTCCACTGTCATTATCACCAAATTGAGGAATCGCCCCATGGGGTTTGGTAATATGCAAAGTAAATTCGCAGGCTTTTTCTAGACGGACCCAGAACCAATCAGGAAATAACTGCTTATTACTAATATCATACAATTGTTCTGAGACTAGATTAAGTTTCGGTTTTATCCAATGCCCTATATTAGAATAACTGACCAAAGCTTTTTTCTTTTCCTCTGGCAAACTCAAACAAAGGATAGAGCAATATAGCATAATTTCTGTCGACAAACGATGATAACTCGTTGAAGCTTCAAAATTACTGCCGTCAGGATGAAATTCATGTTTCATTTCACTGATTAATTCTTGTACAGAAAAGGCTAGCCACGAATCAATTTCCTTAGTAGATTTTAAATATACTGAAACAAATAATAATCCGGCAATATCAGAAAGATAATGATTAGAACGCAAAGAAGGCGTATATTCCAAATTATTTATAATATGAAAACCGTGATCATAAACAGAAGAAGCAATTATGTCTTCGAACTCATTGTCAAACTCCACACCAGCCGCTTTAAATAAGTCATACGCTATTAACCAATTGGCAACTCTGATCCCAACATCCATCGTACACCGCCAATTAACCCCAAAACGTGGCGGATTGTTAGCGATGAAATCCAAAATTTGATTCCGGTACTCACACAAATACTTATTACGATCGCCCACATTCGTAATCATATATGCATATGCTAGCATCACCAAATGTTGCATCCTGGACAATTCCCAGGGTATTTTAATATCTACACCCGGTTTATGCCCATACTTGATATTCATATACCAATTTTTTTCCGACCAACGATAGCCTGATTTAAAATCTAATTGCCAATCAATCGGCTCATAATTAACATCAATTAGCGATGCTATTTTTTGTGCTTGTTTCAAATTGTTTCGAGTAATTCTATTTTTTAAATTCTTTTTATGGCTCAACTTACTATCAGTGTAACAGTAGCCTTCTAAGCCTCTTACCTTTATGCCATAAAATACTTTAGTCCATCCAGAACCAAGTAAATCAAAATAATGTTTGTAATAATAATCAGAAATATCCAAAATCATTTTTTTATGATTTTTTAATTCATTGAGTTCTATTGCAGAAAAATTAAACTTGTTTATATTAATTTTATTATCTTTCTTTATATATGTTGAAAATAATTGATCTTTAAAAAAAAATTTCCTTACCTTAATATTTCGCCACAATAAATTTATAGCTTTCAGTAATGCTATTTGAAACGGTAATTTTCTCGCTTTATGAATATAATAAAAAAACTTCATTTTATTCACCTTTACTAATTTTCCCATTTTAGAGTACAAATCGAAATTGAATTAATACTAACTATTATAGTTATATTTCAGCTCATTTAAAATACGTAAAACATGTTGTTCCCAAGTGTAATATCTTGAAACATATTCTCTAGCTTTGAGTCCCATTTTATTTCGTAGCGCTTCATCCTCAACCAAAACCTTAATTCCCTCAGCAATCTGAATAATATTTCCTGGTTCAGTTAAATATCCAGTTTCATTATGGCTTAAAATTTCTCCAATTTGTTCCAAGTCAGAAGCTACAATCCCCTTTGCCATAGCCATATATTCAAACAATTTTGTTGGACTGCCGAAAAATTTTGTCCCATCGGGATTTTGGATATGTGGTGAAACCAAAATATCACATGCATCCAGATAACTTACTGCTTCCTGCTGAGGAACTAAGCCGGTAAAGATTACCTTATCTGCAAGACTATCTTTAGCTATAATACTTTTTGTTTTCGCTAACAAGACACCATCTCCGACTAAAAGAAATTTAACTTTTTCTTGTAAATGTCGATTATGTTTATAAAAATAACTTATAGCACGAGCTAGCTCCAAAACACCATGCCATTGTCCAAAAGTTCCTATAAAGCCAACTACAATCTTACTGCCTAAACCATACTTTTCTTTAATTTCCATTCCCTGTTTATTAGAAGAAAAATGTTTTATATCAACTCCATTGGGATTAACTAAAATTTTACTAGAGTTAACACCTGATAGAATCAAATCTTCTTTTAATACTTCTGATACCACCACTATAATATCCGCATATTTTAGATTATAATGTTCGACAAACTTAACAAGTGGCAATTGTATAATCTTTTTGTATAAATATTTTACAATACTAAATAAAAATGATTTCGGCTGTACATTCCAATTTTTTATTTTCCAAACATCAGATGAATTGAATTCCAAAACAAACGGAATATGATATTTCTTGGCTAAGTATGCTCCTATAAAAGATCCCCCTGAATATCTTTGGTAAATAAAGTCACTCTTTATTTCCTTCAAATTTAAAATAAGCTTAAAATTATATAATAGCTCTCGGATATGTAAAGGGAAAAAATTACTTAGCGAACTACTAGGACGTATAATCTGAATATCTTCTTTGACTCCTATCAAATTGTCATTAGAAATAACATGTAGTTCAATATATTTTCGTAACGAGTTTATTACTCCAGCAGTATGACCAACAGACCCTCCCGCTGCTAAATTAAACCAGAACACAGTTCTTAGATATAATCCTTGCATGTTTATATGTTCCCTTTACCCATTATATTATCAAATCTACGCCGTAATACAGCACCCCAATGGCCGCCTTGTCTAATATGGACTAAAAAGTCATCGTATTGTTCATCAAGATTAATATCTGAAAATGAACAAAAGACACAGTCCTCATTTTGCTTAATGCCTTGCAGAACCTTATGATATTCTTCAATTAATTTATCATTAATGGTAATCTCACCATATTTTTTCGTCCGGAAGTTATACGGTATCTTTAGAAAATTAAAGCTATGTAAAAAAAGTACGATCACTGAATCCAGAGGCATGCGAGATATTACCGAAAGTATTTCCTGTGCAGTAGAGCCATATCTGAAGTCTAACTTCTGGTAATATTTTCTACTTATCATCGGCCAGTAAATTGTATCACGCCGATATACGGTTATCGGAATTTCTATTATACCATTAACCAGAAATGGTGCATTATAGCGACCATCTCTGTATAAACACGCCTCATTTCCCTGCAAATAAGATGTATCAATAATAATACCTTCACTTTCCAACACCTTAAATGTATCGCGGTTTATTCCATAACCACCTGCCCGATGAACCTTAGTTTCATATCCTGTCCACTCATATATTTTTTTCTTTCCAAACGAAATAATTTTTTGCTGCTCTTTTTCATTATATTGATGCAGATATCTTCGTCTAAGGTTAAATTTCCTTGAAGGATGTGTGTGTAATTCTATCTTATGTCCGTTTTCCATAATTGAACTGCATAATGCAGCAAATTTTTTATCTCCAATAGTTTCACATGGATAGACATCAACAAAGTGAGTAACAATGGCCTTATATTCATTGGCAATTTCATTAATGAATGTATACCCGACTGTTTTGCTAAGGACGTTACCCTCAATAAATATTTCAAAAGCATTATCTATATTCGTTAATTCCCCTATTTCGGTATCACAAGTTACCAATATTCTTTTCATTTAAGTCCTCTTTCTTAGCAATAACTAGTATTTCTCTATGTTCAAACCATATATCACAAGCACCTTCCCCTAATATTTTAAAAAAGAGTCGTAACATCTTTAACAAGATTGGCCGAACAAATCCAAAGATAATTTTTTGTTTTAATGTATTAAGAAAAATATATGAGGCCGGTACTACTTCTACTTGGTCACCTGAAAAATATAGCCGATACATATCAGCTAAACTTTCCCGAGTATACCCTATCTCATGTGTAAAGTCCATATACCGTTCATGATTGCTAAACATCCAATCCATGTTGGGGACTTGCACCAAAGCAACCCCTCCCGGCTGGAGTGCATCATATACTCTCTTAACAAACTCTTCCTGCCTATCTTTAGGGATGTGTTCCATGACATCCTTTGAAATAATCACATCATATTTTCTATTGCCATCTAAATGATCAAACACATTTGTACTCTCAGCACAAAAACCCATATCTTTAGCCATTTTTATATCTTCTAAAGATAAATCAATTCCTTCTACATTAGTAAAGCCATATTTCCGCAAAGCGGAGAGCATATATCCACGATTGCACCCGATCTCCAAGATTCCCTCCTCCTTTTTGCGGGAAATATGCGGAAGATAGTGGGTTTTAAATAGATTATCAATAAAATTATTCCGTTGATCCCTATTTTCATATAAAAAATCACTTCGTATTGCTTTATATGACTTAAAAATTTTATCTTGTGTATTCATTGAATACGCCTCCACCAATTAAGCAATGAGTTTTTCATACTATTTAGTATTAGCTGTCCCCCAAAAAAACTATTAATCGTACCCCCAAAACGGGTTTTAAACAAGCTAACACCTCTTTCCTTGCTGCCAGTTGGGGCATCAAGTATGATACCTCCAAAATCATAATATAATATATTTTCCCTTTTAAATTTTTTTATTATTTCCCAGTGCAATAGATTTGCCGACCCTGGTATTGGTTTGTTTTTTGAAGCTCCATGCCAATAAACTGCGTTGTTTTTCGACACTAACATAAAAGCAGCCGCTTGAAAGCATCCTTGATGTACTGCAAAAAATATACGGCAATTTCCTGTAGCTGCTAATGCCTGATAATGATGTATCAACTCTTGTTTAGCTACACCGGGAATATTAGAACGAGCATACGTTTCCTGAGATAGATCAAAATATGTGCTTATGGCTTCTACTGACGTATCTTCTACTATCTGTACCCCTTCTTTTACCGCTTTTCGTATAACATTTCTATGTTTAGAATGAACCCCTTCAAATAGCTCTTCTTCACTTTTAGTCAAATCTATAATACTACTGCCATACTCATAAATTGGACAGAAACCCAAATCATACAATATCTTTCGATTAGTAAATCTTGATAAAGTAATAGAGTAGAATTCAAATTTAAATGGTCTAAACTTTTTTATTATTTCTTTCACCGCAAGGTCTATATATTCTAGATTACAATTTGTTGGTTCAGCATTAGCTTGTATATAACCAAAACATTTATATCCTCGATAAAAAACAAGCCACCTAAATACAACTACATTATCTTTTATTATTTCTATAAAAACAGGCGTCACTTTAGTAGATACTGCAAATGCAGCCTCATACAACTGGGCAGGATTGCCGGTTTTCTGTAAAACGTCATGATTCCAAATAGAACTATCTACGTCCATACTTGATTTTAAACAACAATTCACAATAGCTTCTCCAGTTTAATTATTTTTTCATCAGTAATAAAATCTAAATCAACTAATAATAAATGATTTTTAAGATATTCTATATTGCTATTATATTGTCCACTCCACATTGGTTGAAAAGCAGGCCATACTCTACGAGTTTTAATATTAATTTTTCTAAATATATCTTCTAGTTTACAAACATTGCTATGCTTGACTACATATTGGGTAAATGTATTACCTTCAAAATCTCGTAAATAAGCTGGTATGATTTTATCTAGTTTAGAAGCTATCATTTGTCTCTTTTGAATAATATTTTGCAAATTATTTATGGAACTTTCAATATAATTCTTTTGTTTTACAGTCATTCTTGTATCAAAAACGGGATAACTACCCTTATTTTGATTATCCATAATTTTGTAAAAATGATTGGGAATGTATATTTTTAATTCCTTTAAAATTTTTATAAAAATCCTAGAGAAATATAAATGATAATGAAACATCTTGTCTTCGACATTATTCCGATCTTTTGTAATGGCTGATAAATATTTAAATGTTTCATAGTCGTTAATAAATGAATGGAAAAAGTTTTTATGTTGTTCCTGGAGCTCATTTGCATGTTCTTTTAACGACAAATCACGAAAATAAATAGCACCTCCGGCGGGATTGTTTAATGATTTTGAGAAAGAAAATATTGCAATATCTCCAGTATATCCTACTTGTCTACTATTGTCTGTTGCCCCTAGAGAATGAGCACAATCTTCTATATGAATTAGACCGGCATTAGTCGAAATCTCTTGTATTTCATAAACACTTTTATTAAACGAACCAAAGTAATGATGTGAAATAATTGCTATTACATCTTTATCTAGCTTAGATTTTAAATCATTTGTATCTATACCTAAATTGCTTAAATTGACGTTAACAAATAGTGGATATCCACCTGCTTGGACAATCGCTGACGGCACTGTAGTATTACAAGTAAAGGCTGGCAGTATAACTTTTTTACCTTGAACCCCGATAGATAGCAAAGCTAAATAGAGAGCCGTTCGCCCATATGATGTTAATATAGAATTATTCATTGTATGCCTCTTTTAATCAATTTCTCATATTTTACTTTATACAAATAAAGAGCATATAGCATCGAAATAAAACATGCTGTTGCTGCGCCGTATTTACCAAAGATCGGAGTTAAAAGTATATTGGAGAGTAAACTTACTGCCGTCATCTGGTATGCCATCTTTTTTTGCAGTACTCCATGCCCATTACTTGTCAGCCAAGAATTATAAGGTTTATAACCTGCTTGGCACGAGACAGCAGCTACCAAAATGAGTAAAACTATAAAACTTTCTTTAAAATCTCCGCCTAAATAAAAATGAGTAATAATAAATCCACCGGAAACCGCAGCTATTACAGAAACAATAATACCATAGTAATTAAAGTTCAAAACTTTTCTTGAAATTTCCTCACTTCCAGCAAAATCTCTGAACTTCGAAGAAGCCAAGGCTGTTGAGAAGCTATTTACAGGATTAGCTATAGAAAAAGCCATTGAATATATTCCAACCTCTTTAGCTCCTGCAAAAAACGATACTAACATTTTATCAATTTGATAAGCAGCCACATCGACAATTCTTCCTAAATACAAGTGTTTCCCGTAGCATTGATTTTCTTGATGTATTCTCTTTAAATTAATAATTAAATTAGTGAATTTTGGACGTTTCCATAAAACACATCCTAGAAAGGCTGCTAAACACGTACAAGAAAACATCATAGATACCCATAGCGGTGTTAATTGGTTAATAAAATATAAAACAAAAATGGCAAAAAGAAATAACAACCTCCATAAAACATTGAATACAGACAGTGTTAGAATTCTATTGCAACCTTTCATAACCAATTCAAAAAAGAAAGGTAATATAAAAGAAAATGAAACAATGGAAAGAACGCGTAAAATATCACCAATTTTGTCTTGAAAAACTTGATCTATAACAAAAGAGATAATAATAATAGTTAAAATATAGACCAACGAAATTAAGCCAGCAATAACCATCAATGCTCCAATAAGTTCTTCTTCCCTATCTTTTTCTTTGTTTTCCGCTAAAAGTTTAGATCCACTAGCAAAATACCCAAATTCAAAAAATATAGCACAAAAACTCAAGACTGCTGCTGTAAAAGAATAAAGACCGAATGCCTGAACACCCATATTCTTTGCTAAAATCATATTGGATACAAATCCAGAGACTAAACCTAGGATTTGCGATATAAATAAACACGCTGTTTGACGTGGAGTTTTATTACTTAAAAGCATTTTTATTTTTTCCACTTAATCACCGCTCAACATGCCCAATCCAAGCGGGATGTGGCATAAACTTCAAATTAACACTTTTATAATCAATTATGTTTTCCTGATCATTACATATTACATTTAGTTTTGCTTCATCAAACTGTAACTCTGGTCTCCGCATAAGAGCTGAGACTAATTTCAACTTATTAGGATCAAATCCCATCTGCCAGATACACACATAATCAACAGCAAAGGGGTTTTCTCCACATGCAATATATCCAACATGCTTTTCCAGCGGCTCCATGGGACCATCACCTTCACCAGCAACGATTCCATCGACTACGGAAAAATAACGCTTCTGTTGCTTATTACGAAGAACGCCCGTTTTATCGCAAAATAATAATATGTAGTTTAAATCTAGACACATACGCCAAGTAGTATCATTACCATACCAATCTCCATGCTCTATCAAATTAGCACCTGTTGCTCGGCAATATATCTTACGCATCAAAGAAAAAGGTTTGTTGAAAATTTTAAAAAGTCTACGCCCACAAAGAGTATTGGGAGCTAACAACTTATCTCTGGAATAGCGATCCCACCAATATAAAATATTAACTACAATACTTTCATTAAAAGGATGCTCATCTCCCCCTTTCACAGAACTGCCTATCCGGTAGTGAGCTAAATAATTCTTATTACCATTAATACCAACTAAATTCTTCATATTAATAGTTACACCAGTTTTTTTATGAGTTTTTAACTTGGGAACACTTATGATAACATCAGCTTTAATAGCAGACCCAGAAATGAGGTACTTATGACCTTGCATATGATTTTCCACAATAAATCCTCGATCATAATCCGACCCATACAGGCGTTCAATTCCTGATATATTATTTAAAAAACTCTTATCTTCTAAATCCACAAGTTTATATCCATTCGGATCTCCAGCAATTCCCGTATATGTTTCATCCACAAAACCACTAGGTCCAGATCCATAAACATACTTACGAAAATCATATAAAGATACTGGATATCCTTGCGCCTGATACCACTCCACTAATTCTTTCAAACCGTTATAACGTACTATTTTATCAAAATCAGCATTCCCGTGCGGAGCATCCCCCACAATAATTTCTCCAAGCCCTTTTAAAGCCAATAAAGTATAGTCAACGATTGGACGAATTACTGATCCATGGGTTACAACGGCCTGAATATTTTCACTATTACCATTATAGTGCAACACTAAATTAGGCTTTATTAAAACAACATTTCCCGGCTTGATAAAATCTCCAAAGGGATTCCATACATCACTACCAAAATTTTCTCTATCCAATTGTAAATTTTTTATACATTCACGCACGTGTGCGTATATAAGATTAGAGGTATCTATCATGCTTTTTTTTTCAAATTCAGGGAATATTTCCGGAGGATTAAACGGAGCATTAAAACAGTATTTTACTTGAGGGTTAATATTAACTGATATATTATTCACCTTTGCACCTTCTCACTATATAAAGAGATTTACCCCGGGGACTCTTGACTAAATCCTCGACTTGTTGAACTTTGAACTTTATCAAACCAGCAGAGCGAAATGTTGCTTCCGCCATCATTTTTTCTTTACGTTGTTTAGAAAGCTTATCCTCACAAATTACTTTAATGATTGCTTCTCCTGGAATCTCTTGATAGTATTGAAACCCCAAAACCTCATCAAATGCATCTGAGTGACTATTAATTGCAGCTATAGTAATGTGTTGCCCATCACGCCCCAATAAATACTCGTGAGTCCGTCCAACAATATTTTCTATAACTCTGTGATTGCGTCCACACAAACACTTTTCTTTTCCAAGCTCAACTATGTCATCGGTTTTATATCTAATTAATACAGTAGCCTTATTAACAAAACTTGTGCTAACTAAGTTAGCAATTCCTTCCGTTACGGGGTTATTATCATCATCAAGATATTCTGTATAACTATACTCTTCAAATTCATGTAATCTACCTAATTCACACTGACCAATAATGGTCGCCTGTTCACAATTTCCATATTTATTAAACACTTTTACACCTGAAAAAGCTTGGGATATTACCTCTTTTTGCTCCATGGACACAGTTTCAGATGATAAAAAAATAGCTTTCAAATTAGGCAATATCGGTTTTAAAGAATTATTAATTATCCATTTTGCTAAAAAAAGAATAGCAGATGGATATGCTTCGATAAAATTGGGGCAAAAGCTCTCAAGTAACCGGACATATTCTACTGCATTCTTTTCTATCAAATGAAATGCTGATAAAAATAATGTATCTGATGTTTTTTGAAATATTCCCTTCTGAATCACTAAGCCTCTTATCCGAGCACGCTTATCAAAAAAATTTATCCTACCCCAATTATATTGTCTCCACTCATAAGCATAAGTAAGTGGATATGTTACATTTTTTTGTAAATAGAAACCTAGCGGAGTTCCTGTAGAGCCACCAGTTGTAACATACTCTAACTGACTAGATTTCATTTTTTTTGAAGTCAAGCCAGCTAGATTATTTCGAACTATCTCCTTTGTTAAAAAAGGAAGACACTTAATTTGGTCGAAATAACGTAAACGTTCAGGGTTAAAACCAGTTTGATTAAATATCTCTCTATAGTACCCGCAATTTTCATACGCATATATACACAAATCTTGTAATCTTTTCATTTTTAATGACTGTAATTGATCTTGCGAATATTTCTCAGAGCGTTTCAGCAAAAATCTTTCTTTAATAAATACAGGATTTACTAAAAATTTAACTACTGGATTTATTCTAATCAAATGTTTTCACCCAATTTCATTGGATTTCAACCTTAATTTTGCCTCTACCTCAAATGCAATTTCCATTGCTTGTACTTGCTGCCACAAAGGTATCGGCCATTCGCCGCCACTCCGGATAGTTTTCGCCAATATTTCAACTTCTTCATATTGGCCTTTTTCACTTAACTTTGTTTGTAAAGAGTTAATTTTAGTGCCTACCGCTTGCAATGATTTATAATCATCCATAACCAATACTTTCCCATCAAAAAAGACTTCCATTTGTTCCTTCGGATAATCCTTTGCCCCCAACGCCGTATAGGTCAATGTTGCTACAGAACCATCCTCATAAGACACAGTAGCAACAAAATTGTCACTAGGACTGTAATACGCCGTCACAGGCACTATGGATTGTGCCTGAACATCCCGCACCTTACTATTCGTGAGGAAGTTAAATAAATCATAAATATGACAGGCTTCACCGATATTGCGCCCGCCCCCTTCTTCGGTATGAACCCAATGATTCAGCGGAATATGCCCTGCATTCATTCGATAGTTAATCATCAGGGGATTTGTCCGCCCCGAAGTCAGTTGATACATCGCTTGAGCATAACGCGAGAAACGACGATTAAATCCCGTCAATAAAACAGGAGCTGTTTTGTCAGTTGGTAAGGATTCATAAAAGTTTTTAATCTTAACCAATTCTTCATTTGATAGCGCAAGAGGTTTCTCGACCAATACATGTTTTCCCGCTCTCAATGCCTGCAATGCCATATTCGTATGTAAATTATGCCGGGTAGCAATAACAATTAAATCAATATTCGAATCATTTAATAACTCTTGATAATCTGTGGTTGAATATTCTGCTTCAAATTGACTGGCGACTGCTTTCGCGTTATGCCCAGTCCGACTCATAATCGCTTTTAAATGAAAATAGTCTGACAACGATTTTATATTAGGTAAATGCATTCCTTTCGCAAAACCACCTGCTCCAGCCAATGCAACCCCTATCTTACCTTCTACTTTACCTTTTGCTAAAAGATTATAAACTTTTCTGCTAGTAGCCAACTTCTCCCTTGGATACTCTAACAATACGATCATGGGCCTATCCTGACCGCTTTTTAAAGCTTCATATGCCTCAGTAGCCTGTTCAATCGAATAAGTTTTTTGAATTAGTAGATTAACCTGGATTTTTCCTTCCGAAACAAGCTTTAAATATTCCACCATATTACGATTTTCGGTCCAACGGACATATCCAATGGGGTAATCCAATCCCTTTTCTTCATAGTTTTCATCATAGCGCCCCGGACCGTAGGAAGAAGAAATAAAAAAATCCAGTTCTTTCTGATAGAAGTCAGCACGGTTTAAGTGCAAACCAACGTCACCAACCAGCACGACCCGCCCCTTTCGACGGCACATCTTGAAAGCAGTAGACACTACTGTATCTGAAAGGGTCGCTGCTGTTATAATAACACCGTCGGCACCATTTCCATCCGTCAGGCGATGTACCTGCTCAATATCTAAACCATCCTCAGGATGTAATCCATAATCCAAACCCAATTGACAGGCTAGATCAATTCTATTGTGATCTATTTCAACTCCAATAACACGGCAGCCATTGGCTTTCAGTAACTGAACTGTCAATTGTCCAATAATCCCCAGTCCAATGACTACAAAAGTCTCTCCCAATGTGGGACTACCTCGACGCACTCCCTGCATAGCGATAGCACCAAGTGTCACCGTACTAGCTTTGTCTGAATCCAAACTATCAGGAATTTTCACGACTAAGTTGCGTGGGACAGATATATATTCCGCATGAAAAGCACACTGTGCACCAGCACAAGCCACATAGTCACCTGGCTTAAGATCGCAAACCCCCTCTCCGCATTCCACAATTACACCAGCTGCGGAATACCCGGTAGGATTGCCGCTAGAAAGCTTTCCAGCTACTACACTTTTCGTTTTTTCAATTCCCTGTGACATAACCATGTCAAAGACTTTTTTTACTTTTTCCGGCTGCTGCAAGGCTTTCTTCCATAAAGGTATGCCGCTTCCCTTTACCCCACTTATTTCAGTACCGGCTGAAATGCAAGAATACTCAACTCTGACTAAAACAGTACCTGCTGACGCCTGTGGTGCCGGAACCTCTTCTACTACAACTTGCCCTTGTTTTACAATAACTTGTTTCATTGCCACATACCTCGAGTATCGATAATAAATTTCTCTTTAAGCATAGTCAAATCCACATCAGAAAAAGCTTTATGATTGACTAGCAGCACAACAATATCGGCCTCATGAATAGCGGTCATCGTTGAAGAAAGCTGAACATTTTCATTCTCTCTAAGTTGTTCTGGTAATTGCGTAACATGGGGCTCAACAATCAAAATCCGATAGGAAAGATTTTCAGACAACTTGGTAACAATTTGAACCGCAGGACTCTCCCTTAAATCATCAACATCCGGTTTAAATGCCAAGCCCAAACATGCAATAACCGGCTTTTTAAATCTATCACTTAAAGTTATAATTTTATTAACAACATGCTGAGGCTTAAAATCGTTCACTTCTCTAGCCGTACGTATTAACTTTGATTTTTGTGGCACTGCATCCACAATAAACCACGGATCAACAGCAATACAATGCCCACCTACACCTGGACCGGGTTGCAATATATTTACTCTTGGATGACGATTGGCTAGTTTAATAAGTTCCCATACGTTAATATCCATATCCTCGCAAATAAGCGAAAGCTCATTGGCAAAGGCAATATTCACATCACGAAAGGCATTCTCCGTTAATTTAGACATTTCCGCTGTGCGTGAATCAGTTAACAATAATTCACCTTTTACAAACTTCTGATACAGCTCTTTAGTTTTTTGAGCCGACCTTTTTTCGATTCCCCCGATAATACGGTCATTCTCAACTAGCTCACGCAAAATCTGTCCTGGAAGTACACGTTCCGGACAATGGGCTAGATATACAGTTTGATTCTGCTCACCATTTAATACAACGCCTCGATTGGCAATACATAAATCGGGACGAATTTCTCTTAACCACTCACCAATTCTTTCAGTGGTTCCTACCGGACTGGTTGACTCCAAAATGATTAAATTGCCTAATTCCATCAAAGGAGCAATTGTTCTTACGGCATGCTGAATATACGATAAGTCCGGTTTATGCCCATCTGTAAAAGGTGTCGGAACAGCTATAATAAAAACATCAGCCCTTTGAGGTTCGTAAAAGGCTCTTAACCTACCACTTTGTACCGCCGCCTTTACCATTACATCAAGATCTGGTTCATAGATGTGAACCCGTCCACGATTAATCATGTCTACAGTTTGTTCATTTACATCTACACCATATACCTCAAATCCTTTTGTCGCTAATAAGCTTGCTGTTGGCAACCCTATATATCCTAAACCAATCACACATATTTTTTCTGTGTATAACTTTGTATTCATACAAATCAACCTATCTATTTTATTTAATATGCTTAATAAGCACCTTTACGTTTTAACACAATACCTACCGTTTTTATTAATAAGATAATATCCAACCATAACGACCAATTGCGAACATACCAAGAATCCATCTCAACCCGTTCAGAATACCCTACGTCATTCCGGCCACTCACTTGCCATATGCCGGTAATACCCGGACGTACCAAATAATAATCGTTAATATACTTTCCATATCGTTCTACTTCAACATCAACTATTGGACGCGGACCAACCAGACTCATTTCACCTTTTAACACATTAAGAAATTGTGGCAATTCGTCTAAACTGGTTTTCCGCAAAAACCGCCCTATTTTAGTAACACGTGGGTCGTCTTTTAACTTAAAGTCCCGTTCCCATTCTTCCCGTGCTGCAGGATTATCCCGAAGGTATTGTTCTAGTACCTCGCGTGAATTATTCACCATTGTCCTAAATTTATAACAAGGAAATTTTTTCCCTTTATACCCTACGCGCTTATGGGCAAAAATTACCGGACCAGGTGAATCTAGATAGATAATTACACCTATCAAAAAACAAAGCGGCGCAACCAAAGCAACGCCAATAATAGTGCAGAAACAATCAAATAGCAATTTTAAAGCTCGATTATGGATTTGACTCAAATTGTTTTTTATTCTTAACAAGACAGTTTTTTCATTAAACAGTGTATCCAATTCCATACTTCCTACCGGTACACCCAACAAATCCGGTACAAAGGTAACATGATTAACATAGGGTTGCAAACGATATACCAAATCCAGTAATTCTTCCCGTATTAATCCAGGAGCCGCAATCAACACATGTTTGACGCCTGCATTTTGTACGATTGTCTCTGCTTGCGCAAAAGTACCGAGAACCGGATATCGTCCTGCCACACAGCTCTTTTGTGGTTGGTCTTCTATCAGTCCTACAATTTTATATCCCGAGCCGCCATTTTTTCTAAAAGATTCTAATAAAAGTTCTGCTGTTTTACCTGCTCCAACAAGAATAGTCGGCGCTTGCAGTGCTCCAATATTCATAACCATTTTTTTAAAGAAATAACGTCCAATTGCCAAATATCCGAAGCTAAAAAACCATAGCAACACAGTAAAAATGCGAGATACCTCTTTGACCGATCCACTAAAAAACAATACAACCAAGGTCAGTAACATAGCATACAAGCTCGCTTTAAATAACCGAGCCGCCTGCTGCCAAAAATATAATTTGTTAATATATTTTCTATCAAAATGCAAAAACAGCATAAACGCTGCTGGAATAATAACATAAATAAATACGTCAGGCACTATAAGATTGTCGTGAAGCAGAGGAATCAACTTGGCTCTTATGAAGAAAGCTGTCAAAGCAGCAGCAACAATCGCCAAGTAATCCATTAAGATAAAAGCCACTGATATAAAAAAAGATCTTAAATTATCCCAGGAAAGGGAACTCATCATTGACGGATTTACTCTAATAGTCGTATAACTTTGGTTATCCATGTTATTCGCTCCCTATCAACAAAATTGGACAAAATACTTTATAATTAACTTCGACAGAAACAATAACTTCCCTCCTGAAAAATATATATTCCAAAATATTCTCCAATAATTCCATATAACTCCAAATAGCAATTATTCTTAATTTGTATATATATTCTACTTACTTAATTCATCCTTTTTTGCTAGGAAATCTAAATTTATCCCCGAACAACTAAGCCCTAAAAGGAACCAGTACATACGGGTTACCGCGGAATTACCCGCGTTATACTCGGTGAAACCTTGTAATAAAAGACTAATAGTAACTAAAAAAATTGCTAATCCCCATAAATCTTTACGCTTAGAATAGCAGGTATGGGCATAAAACAAAATATACCCAAATAAATATGTGAAACCCAAAAAGCCAACAATCCCTCTATCAGCCAAAACCTGCAAAAAATTATTATGTGCATGGCTTAATTTGGGTTCTTTAGCGTTCGGAGATATATATTGTTCTTTGTAGGCCTTCTCATAGTTACCGAGCCCCACTCCGGTGATAGGATGATCCAAAAACATATTCCATGCACTATGCCATATCAATAATCGCTCTGCATTAGATTGAAATTTATCGTCGTCAATAGTATCGATTCTATGTTTTAAAGAAGGACTGTGAAAAGCGATTATTCCTATAATCACGAATAAGGTAAACATTCCAAGTAGAATCTTGGGTTTTTTCTTGATATTAAGAAATCCGTAGAACAATAATGTTAATATAACAGCAATCCACGCTCCTCTTGTCCCGTTATAGATTAAAGCAACTGTGGAAAAAATTAGAGCCATCCCAAAAACGATACGCCATCTCTTAGAAACCTCTCGATCTTCAACAAAAAAAACCAGGATTAAAGGTATCATTTGCAATAAATATCCGGCTAAAGTCATTGGATGTTCACTAAATGCAAGCGCCCTATAATTACCATGTATGCCTTGCCACATCGCACACACATCGGCAATAAACAAAGAAATAACCATAGCAATAAGTATATTGAATAATTGCCGTCGTTCCTTGACAAAACCTATTACCAGAACAAATGGAAGCACCATACGTAATAACAAGGTTACTAATTCACCAATACCATTAAATGGCTGCACCGAAAAAGGTATTGACAAAAAGCCCGTCAGGAAAAACAGAATAATTGCCCTCTTTAATTTTGGATCTACAGTAAAAAGCAAAGGTTGCTTAACATGACGGATAATCGCACATAGAGCTGCAATGTACAAAAATCCCGCTCCTATTTCCTTAAAAGTACTTGAGAACAGCGCATAAAATAACAATAGGTAATAAGCTGCATTATCTATGGTTGTAATCTTCACGTGATAAACTCCTCTTACAAGTTAAGAATTGTATCAATTTTATCAGATAATTCGAATCAAAGATTATCTCTGGCACTTTCATAAACATTACGAGTTTTTGTTACCATTTCTTGAATATCATATTTCTTTGCATGCTGAATTCCACCTGCCTTTAATCGTACAGCCAGTTCAGTATTGCTCAATCCCCTAATTACAGCCTGAGCCAATTTCTCCGGATCTTGTGGAGGAACTAAAAGACCTGTTTCTTCATCGGTAATGATTTCGGCAGTCCCCCCCGAATTAGCTGCTACAACAACCGCGCCCGCTGCCATGGCTTCCACTGTTACTAGACCAAAAGGTTCATTTAACGATGCCATGACAAAAACATCCAAGTCTTTCATGATTTCCGGGATATTGTTACGTTTGCCCAAAAAATGTACAGGCGCATTCGTTTTCTTTAATTGCGTAACATATTCACCGTCTCCAACAATAACAAAAACCACATCAGGACATTGGGATACTATTGCCGGAATACTTTCCAGAAAAGTAGCATGTCCCTTGCTAGGATGCACGCGTCCGACCATACCGACAATTTTGGTTGCTGGGGAAAGATTTAGCTCTTTCCCCAGCATACCCGGCTTTGCTGCATAAAATACATTTATATCTATGCCATTATGAATCACAGTTATCTTCTCTGACGGAAAAACCGAAATTCTACTTTTTACGGCTTGAGACACGGAAATAACCCGGTCTATTTTTTTATACAACCACCGGTGCAAAAGAGTCTCTTTTAACGGACTTAAAATATGCCTGGTGATGATCACCTTTAGATTAGGATAAAAACACTTAGCCAGAACTGCTATCCAATAATCCCGCCCATTATGTGCATGTATGATATCAACCGAATGTTCCCGACAATAATTAGCTATTCTCCAGGCACTTTTTATATCAATGGCTCCCTTGAGCGGTAAATTTAAAACCGGAATCTGTTCCTCCTTCGCCCTTTGATCAATAGCACTGCCGGAACGGCATGCCAGCACCACGCTGTCTCCCAGTGCAAGCAATTGTTTGCAGAGCAGCAAGACATGAACTTCACCGCCCCCCCACATATTCATGGAGTTCATCTGCAGTACCTTTATTGATTTCGTCCGTCCCACAAGTACTCCTCCTGTAATCAAGCATCATGTATACAACAGCCACTTTGCTCTATTTTAAATCCCCAGATCATTAAAGGCAATATTGGTAGCTTCCAAAACCTGTTCCACACGAATATCCTGAATCAGGTTTCCACTTTGCGGCCTTACAGCCCATTCCGGATGTTGATATGGTCCAATTCTTTTATAATTGGTAGGACCGACAAGCATTACGGTTCTTTTACCCGCTGCCAGCGCCGCATGCATTAACCCGGTATCTCCGCCAACTACAACGGATGCCAAGGAAGCTAATCCAACAGAAGTAACAAAGTCAGCTTCTCCGGCAGCAACCGGGTAACGCCCGGCCACGTTGCTTAATTTTTCTCTTTCTGCAGGCCCTCCGCCAAAAATAATCTGCATTCCCCGTTCGTTCCAATAATCCGCGAGAGCCTCATAACATTCCAACGGCCATATCTTGCCGGCTACACCGTTACCGGTAAAGGGCTGAATAAATAGCGTAGGCTTTTGCACCGAAAGTCCCCATTGCTGAAATAGCCTAGTAGCCTTGTTCATATTTTCCTGTGGAATAACATACTGATTTTTGACCGGAAAGCGGGTTAAGCCGCCCTTTTCCAAAAGCATCAAGTGCTGATCAATCAGATGAGTATCCTCCAGTTCTCTTATAAAGTAATTCGTATAAAACCATTGCCGTAACGGTTTTGGAGTTTTTATCGATCCCCAGCGATGCGGTATGCCGCTTAACCAAAGAAAAAAAGCATGCTCGCCATGACCGACAAAATCAATAGCTAATTGGTAATGGTTCTGTTGGACCGTACGGTACAAATCTGAACTCATTTTCCATAGCTGGGAGATGCGCTTTGAAGCAAGATCTCTCTTTTTTATAATTAGAACCTGATCAAGCCCGGGAAAACCTTTTAGTACCTCGGCATAATTGTCCTTGACTAAAAAGCTGATTTTGCTGTTAGGGAAATTAGCCTTAAGCATATAAAAAGCAGGAAGAGTAAAAATAATGTCCCCAATAGCACCACGCCTGATCATCAAGATATTTTGTATACTGTCTTTCACAATAACAATCTCCTTAATTTCAACATTAAAGCCATCTATCTTATTTGATAATATTTACAATACCAATCAGTAAATTTTTGCAAACCTTCCTCAATTGTTGTAGCTGGCTTAAAGCCTATGGCCTGATACAATAAATCGGTTGAAGCATACGTGGCAGGCACATCGCCAGGTTTCATCGGCTCAAACTTCTTTTTAAATACAACCTCTTTGCCCATGGACTTACTCAGGCATTTTTCCAATGTTGTAATAAACACCATTAACTTTTCCGGCTGGTTATTACCAATATTAAAAACCCGATGCAGTGCGGCATTTTTACCATCAGGTGGATTAGCCAAAAGCCGTTCTATTCCTTCCACAATATCATCAATATACGTAAAATCCCGGTAGAGATCATTCGCTAAATCACCATTGTTAAAAACCTGAATCGCTTCACCGGCAAAATATTTTTGGGCAAAGCCAAAATAAGCCATATCCGGACGGCCCAATGGTCCATAGACAGTAAAAAAGCGAAGGCCGGTCGCCGGAATATGGTACAGATGGCTGTAGGTGTAGGCCATTAGCTCATTTGACTTTTTAGTCGCCGCATAGAGGGAAACAGGATGATCGACTGAATCCGCTTCCTCAAAGGGCACCTTTTTATTTGCACCATAAACGGAACTGGACGATGCATAGACAAGGTGTTCTACCGAGTGAAACCGGCAGGCCTCAAGAATATGAAAAAAACCTACCACATTGCTCTGGATATAGGCGTCAGGATTTTCGAGAGAATAGCGCACACCGGCTTGAGCTGCCAGGTTAACTACAATATCAGGCTTATATTTTTCAAATACTTGAGAAACTGCCGTCTTGTCGGAAATATCTCCCTCGACAAACACAAACTTACTAAAAGCTTTTAGTTCTTCCAGGCGAGTATACTTTAGTTTAACATCGTAGTAATCATTGATATTGTCAATGCCGATTACCCGGCAGCCTTGCGTCAGCAGTTTCCGGGATAAAAAATATCCGATAAATCCTGCCGCGCCAGTAATTAGATACGTTTTATCTGTATTTAATGGTTGGTATGTTGGCATATACAACTCGCTCCTTTTAGCCTATTTCCTGCCAACGGAATAATATTCTACCCCGGCTTCCTTCATTGTGCTAACTTCATATAGGTTTCTGCCATCATAAACCAGAGGGGTTCTCATCTTGGCCTTATACTCTGCAGGTTTAACAGCCTTTATTTCACCCCATTCAGTAAAGATAAAGCAGACATTGGCACCATTTAGCGCTTCTTCCGGGCCATTGACATACGTAATGCTGCCGCTGCCGTTTGCTGCTCCTTCGGGGTATTTCCGCTTAAAGTTGTCCATTCCAACAGGATCATAGGCATAAATATCGGCTCCCTGTTCCAGTAATAACGGTATATTTTCCAAGGAAGGAGCCTCTCGCAGGTCATCTGTTCCCGGTTTAAATGTCAAGCCCAGAACTGCTACCTTCAATCCATGAAAGGTAATGAGTCTTCTACTTGCCTTTTTAAACAATAGTGTCTTTTGATCCGCATTAACCTCAATGGCAGCCTTCACTGTCCGGAATTCATACCCGTTCTGCCGGGCCAGATATTCCAATGCCTTGGTATCCTTAGGAAAACAGGAACCACCATAACCAATCCCCGCATTAAGGAACTTACTGCCAATACGGTCATCAAAACTCATGCCTTTTGCAACATCTTGAATATCGGCCCCCACCAGTTCGCAAAGGTTGGCAATATCATTCATATAAGAAATTTTCAGTGCCAGAAAATCATTGGACGCATATTTAATCATTTCCGCCGAACGCCGGTTGACAGACACGATCGGCAGCTTAAACGGCTCATATATCTGCATGAGCATATTCTCAGCCCACTTGCTTTCCGTGCCGATAATAATCCTTTTTGCATGCAAGGTGTCATACACTGCAGTTCCCTGCGCCAAAAACTCAGGGTTGGACGCTACTTCAACCTTGACATCATTCACCAGAAAATCGTTGATAAATTGTTCCACTTTGTCATTCGTTCCCACAGGGACAGTGGATTTAACTACCACCAGACAATCTTTTTCAATGTTTTCCGCAATCTGCCTTGCTACCGTTGCAATATAGGATAAATTAGCAGAACCATCCGGCTGCTCGGGAGTCCCCACACCGATAAAAATAGCGTCGGCTGCTTTATAAGCTGAAACATAGTCTGTGGTGTAATCCAGTCTGCCTGCCTTATAATTCTTGCGCATTAATTCTTCCAGTCCGGCTTCAAAAATAGGAGAAATTCCTTGCTTCATCATTTTTACTTTATGATCGTCAATATCAACACAAATTACCTGATGACCGACCTCAGCGAAACAAACTCCTGCCACCAGGCCCACATACCCGGTTCCCGCCACCGCTATTTTAAACATATTTACCATCTCCCCTTATTTTACGAAAGAGCTTTATTTCTTTAGATGATGACTTTTCCAACATTGTGTAACTATATTAGAATTTGATAACATATCAAATTTTTTTTGATATACATCCCGTATTGACTATGTTAATATATCCTTGTAACTTTACTCTGGAGGTTCACAAATGCACATTTGTATGATAGTAACCAGTTATAAAGAACCAGGAAGAACCCATACCGGAGCAGAACTGCAAGCTGATACGCAGCTTCGCGCCCTACAGGCTTTAGGACATTCTATTACGGTTATTGCCAAAAAGAAAACAAAAACAAGTAAATTCTATGAAACGATAGACGGAATAGATGTCTATCGGGTATGGCCTACTGGGTTTCGCAGTATCCTGACTGCTTTTTTATTATGGAAAAAAAGAAAACAATTTGATATTGTCCACCTTCACGGCCAGCATGTATTCACCGCCCTGGCCGCTTGGATCTGTAAACTGTTAGCTATTCCTTCTGTAATGAAAATTACCATTAGCAAGCAAGTTTTTGCTCCTACCTCAATCGATAAGATTTTACCAAAAAAATCCATTCCCTTTCGGAAATGCATCAACTGGCTTTCCCGGCAATCTTCCGCTGTTATTACCATAAGCCAGGAAATTGCGGCAGAGCTAATTGACTGTCATTTTACTCCGGAAAAAATTCAACATATTACAAACGGCGTTAATATGAGTAAGTTTCAGCCTATTTCACCGGATGAACAGTCCGCGCTGCGGAGGGAATTGGGCCTGCCGGAAGATAAAATCCTTGCCTTATTTTGCAGCCGCCTGATTCATCGCAAGGGCTTTGATCTAATCATTAACACCTGGCCCGAAATATGGAAAAACCATCAAGACTTACATCTGGTAATAGTGGGTGACGGCAACGCAGAAGCGCAGGCTCATATTCAAAAGCTTACACAACAGACTTCACCGTCTGCGATTACCGTAGTTGGTCAAGTAGCCAACTCGGCACCGTACATGCAGGCTGCCGATATTTTCTTATTTCCCTCACGAAAAGAAGGCTTGCCCAATGCACTCATCGAGGCTATGTCCTGCGGCTGCGCCTGTATTGCCTCTGATATTGGCGGCAACACTGACCTGATATCCCCTGAAAAAGCAGGACTCTTGTTCGCCAGCGGTGATTATCAGGATTTCAGCCGGCAGCTTAATGAACTGCTAACCGAGAAGGATAACATCGCCGAACTAGGACGGAAAGCAGCTTCGTATATGAAAGCTCATTATGATATTAAAATCATTGCCGCAAAGCTTGCGCAGCTATATCAAAACCTTTTATCCAAATAATTCAAAAACGCCTTATACGTAACGCAACAACCACCAGAGGAATTTATTTTTAGACTTGACCGCCCTGCACTTCAACCGATGACTGAATTTTAACCTGGTCACATCCAGCTTTTCCATGGTAAGCATATTTTCTTGGTCATCCATTAATTCTATTGCTTCTTTTTCATAGCCGTTTTTAATCATTCGCCATATTAGTTTATATAAATTGAAAGCCTCACGGGCAGCCAGATCATATGCCAGTTGTGTTTTGTTATAATGGCCAAGTTCTTGTTCCAAAATGAACTTGGCTGATCGGCGAAAAGCATAAACCCCGTGAATATGTTTCTGCCAGTTCCATTTAGCCCTTATGGCCGACCCGGTGCGAATCCGGTAAATCATAAGTTCTTTGGGAACTGCTTTTACTTTTACGAGAGACACCAGATTTTTGATAAATTCCTGGTCCTGGGCAACCAGACAGCCTTCAGTAAAATGTAAATTGTACGAGTCAATAATACTCTTATCAACCAGGATTGCGCCTATATGCACTTGCGTTTTTTTATTGATTACATCAAGCAAAATATGCCCGCTTACATAGGGATAAGTAAATTTCCGTTTCATTCCGCCTGCGTATAAGTGAGAGTATCCGCAATACACCATAGCCACATCGTCTTGCTCTTTCGCCGTTATCATTTCATCTAAAAAATCAGGTTCCCACATGTCGTCCCCGTCAAGAAAAGCGAGGTATCCCCCGACAGCTTCCTTTATGCCGGTGTTTCTTGCGCTGGATACACCGGCATTGCTTTGATTGATTAGACGAATACGCGAGTCCTCTGCCGCCAGCTTTTCCACAATGGCGGCCGTATTATCCTTTGAGCCGTCATTTACGACTAAAGCCTCCCACTCCAGATACGTCTGTTGTTGTATGGAGCGAAGGCATTCTTCAATTTCCGTTCCCACGTTATAGGCCGGAATAACAATCGACACCAGCTTTTTCAATGTATCATCCTCCAACAAAAGTTATGCCTTCCGCCCAAGGATGGCTTGTAAAGAATTATATACTTCAACAACCAAAATCTGCTCCAGGCAGTCCATGCTTTTAGGACACTGCCGCTGCCAACAGCCGGCACAATCCCGGTCGATAATAATCGCTTTGTGGCCTGAACCAAAAGGGCCATTACGGTTGGCGTCCGTAGGTCCGTATAGGGCAACAACCGGCGCGCCGGTTGCTGCAGCCAAATGCATCGGACCGGTATCGCCGCCAACAAAAGCTTGGGACCTTCTGATTAAATAGGCTAATTGCTTCAATGTGGTCTTACCTATCATGTTGACAGGCGGGATACGCATTATAGCTTGCATTTCAGCAAAGGCTGTTGTTTCTTTGGCGCCGCCAATAACGACAGGAATAACACCATCTTCATAGAGCCTGTCTGCTAATTCCGCAAAGCGGGAAACCGGCCAGCACTTATTAGGCCAGTTGGCACCGATTGCCAAAATAACATAGGAATTTTGTACGTCTAATCCGCTATGTTTTGCGATGGCCAACGCCTGCCCGGCTTCTTCCTCCGTAATCTCGATTGGAAATACAGGGGCATCAACCTGGCATCCCAGCGAACGAACCACATCCAGATAACGGTTGACCACATGTCCGTCAGCAAAAGGGCCGCATACCTTTCTACCGAGAAAATCACTGCCTTCCCGGGCATTGCAATAAACCAAGCGTTCCCGGGCGCCACTAAGCCAGGAAATCATGCCGCTTTTAAATAATCCCTGCAAATCAATACTCAAATCAAAATGATGCTGTTTTAATTCTTTTGCAAAACCCGGCCCATGCCGCAACAAGCCGCCAATTGATTTAAATTTCGGTTTATCAAAAACAATAATTTCATCTATATCCGGATTGTTCGTCAAGAGATCATAAGCCGGTTTTTCGACTACCCAGGTGATACGCGCCTCTGGGTAGCACTGCTTCAAAGCATGAGCTACAGGCAACGCATGAATTACATCACCGATGGCACTTAATTTGACGATAAGAATGTTGCGGTAAGACATCAGGCACCTCTTTTCAACCGCAAAATACGCAGAGAGCACAGAGGCAATTCAATTCATCCGCAACATCGCGCACCCTATTTGAACTTCTGCAATCTCCACGCACCTGTGGTCTCTTTATGCTTTTATTTTATTAATAATCTGAGTTGATGATCTTCCCTCTACCATGGGAACGAGAACAATTTTACCCCCATGCTTTGCTACTGCTTCCGCTTCCGGCAGCTCGGCAACGGCATAATCGCCACCTTTAACATAAATGGTCGGTTGAATCACCTCAACTAATTCGGAGGCCGTGTTTTCTCCAAACAGCACTACATAATCAACAACAGACAGGGCAGAGAGTACTTCAGCTCTGTCATTTTCATTGTTTACCGGACGGGTAGGACCTTTTAATATTCGTACCGATTGATCTGTATTCAGCCCTACAATCAGACAGTCCCCCTGATTGCGGGCGGCTGTCAAATACCGGACATGACCTACGTGCAATATGTCAAAACAGCCGTTGGTAAATACGACCGTTTTACCAGCGGCTTTCAAGCTAGCAGCTATTAATTGGACTTTTTCCCGTGATACAACGGACATGGTAAAACCTCCAGTAACACATTATGCTCCATCATGATTGCCAATCGCTTCTCTCAATTCTTCCGGGCTACTTGTAGCCGTTCCTGGTTTTCTAACCACAATGCCGGCGGCAAAATTGGATAACCTGGCAGCATCATAATAGGATGCACCGGCAGCCAAGGCTAATGTCATAGCCGCCACTACCGTATCGCCGGCGCCGGTCACATCATAGACTTCACTTTTATTGGTCACCGGAATATTGCTAATCTTACCACTTCGTTCAAAAAGCATCATGCCGTCAGGACCCCGGCTGATCAGTACGGCCTCTGCCTCAAGCCGCTCCAGAATGATCTTACCGGCATGTTGCAGAGATACGGCATCAACAGTCTTCAAGCCTAAAGCGGCGGCGGCCTCCGATTCGTTCTGCTTAACCACGGTAACCCCTTTATAGGACATAACATCATAGCGGGAGTCCACAATGCAGGGAATCTGCATCTCCTTGCAGTAGGCAATGACATAGTCCCGGATCCGGGATGACACGGTGTGACTGCCATAGTCACTTAGGACTACGGCAGCCATAGCACTAAGATTCTCTTTAATGCTTTTTACTATTTTTTCTTCCGTTTCTTCTGAAAAGGGCTGCTTACATTCCCGGTCAATGCGGACAATCTGCTGCCGGACGGTCGCCTGTCCCCCGGCCATAATACGGGTTTTGGTAATTGTCGGCCGATCAGGACCACTAATCAGCCCGTCCGTGTGAATGCCTTTATCACCCAATTCCTGCCGCAGTTGATTACCGGCATAATCATCGCCTACAACCCCCATAGCAAACACTTCACCGCCCAGGGCAGCCACATTGTAGGTTGCATTGGCAGCACCGCCGGGAACAACATGCTCTGCCGAGTGTTCCAGGATCAAAACGGGCGCTTCACGGGAAATCCGGGCGATCTTTCCTTCCAAGTACACATCGGCAACCATATCACCGATAACCATAATTTTTTTATCTTTTAACTTGGGCACAAGCTCCAGCAAAGTCTGCAAAATTAACGTCTCCTTCTAGGGAATCACTGATTTATTCACACCGCGCATCCTGGCGGATCTTTTTCCGTCTGGCTACGTCAGCAGAATCTCGAAATAGGGACCGCTATTCCTACGTTTTTACTTCCTTGCCAGCCGAAAAAATCTCTCGCTAGCCTGTCAGGCGCATTAAATCAGCGGTTCCCTAAAAATGAGCCATGGTAATGTCAAATTTAACCTGATCGCGTTTAGCCCGGTAAGTGAGGCTGGCATCCCAGCAATGCAGGTTGTGTGTCCAGGTATAATCAACATCCTGTACCCGGTGACCATCAATTTCATAGGTGTGATTAATTGCGATTGAGTTTAACCGATCAACCTTATAGCTAAACCCAGTCCGCAGTTCCTGTTCCGAGTTGGGTTGATTATAGTCAAAGGTGGTATCGTAATCATGATTATAGGAATATCCCACCCAAGTAGAAAGGCGATCCGATACTTTTTTATTCAGGTTTACATCAAAACGAACCGGCGTCCAGGTAGTGTCATTGTAACTTTCCTTAATATACCCAATGCCTGTCCCCAAGTTTAACGTAGTTGATTGGCTAAGCTTAATAGGATCTCTACTAAAATATACATGATAATCCTGACGCCAGCTGCTCTTAGCCGAATCTACCCATTTACCGTAAGAAGCGCCAAAAGTATAGCTAAACGGAGATTCGCCCAGTCGCTTGCTGGTCGTATTCAGTCTCAGTTCCGGTTCTACTTTAATCCAGGAATCATCATTGTCTTTTAAATATCCCTGCACCAACTGCAAATTATAGCCCTTTTCTTCATCCTTCACTCCATAGAAAGGCTTAAATCCCTTTTGAGAATAATAACGCAAATCGGCAAAAGCCGACAAATTGCTGTTATTACCGATAGGGGTCTCTAAATGTTGTTTCAGTGTAATTCCATCGTGGTCATATCCTATAGTGGGAAAAGGGTTATTATCCGTCTTATCCTTTTTTAACGACCCACGATAAGCGGGCATAGAATACACGACGGTATTCTTTATCCAAAACTTCGCATTATGAACAATATAATGATCCCCTGGCCAGATTTCAATCGATTCCCCGCTAATGCGGTAATCAGGCACAATAGCCGGGCAGCGGGTCATCCAGCCTTTGTTGATAATGCTCTTATCCGGCTGCAACTCAATTTGGTTCGCATGAACCCGTTCCTTATCTATATTTCCGTTAACGTCCGCCATAGTGCCGGTATGCTTTTGATAGTTATATTGTAAGGAATTGCCTGTTAAGTCCATTCCCGGTTGCATGAGTACAGCTTTATCCTGAATCCATACTTCATATTGCTTAGCGTTTCCTTCTACCAAGTCCGCCAGTATTTTGCTATCCATCTGAGTAACATTCACATTGCCCTGGGCAAAAAAGTCACCATTGGAATCGACATATTTAAGCTGATCAGCATCAATAACAATCGGAGCCTTTTGTTGAGCAGTCTTTTTGTCGGAATCAGCATCTTTAGCTTTATCGGTTTTAACATGATTGTCCGCTGCCAAAGCCGGAAAAAAAGCAGCAGCGGCCAACAGAATCCCTGCGGTACAAGCTGCCAGTTGTTGTTGCTTTTTCATAAAAGTACTCCTGTCTAGCGTAATAGTGTCATCCTATCCTTATATAGTTTACTCCACTGCCTTCAATAATACAATATCATTCCAATTTTTTGCAGTTATCGCCTCAACGGCATGTAAATCCACCCGAATCGACTTGATATCCCCTTCGGCACGTGCCACCGCATTCGACAAGGCATCCAACTGTGCCTTTTGCACTTCGTTTTGATGCAATAAGGCTTTGGCGATTTGATTCGTTTCCTGCAATTGCTCTTCTATATTTTCCGCCCGGCATTCGAGCTTATCCAATCGTTGCTCCATAGCGCCGACCCGCTGCTCAATAGCCCCAACCTGCTGTTCAATGGCCATAACCGTTTTCTTTATGGATTTGACTTCGCCTAAGAGTTCCCGCATCAGCTCTTCCACAGAAATCACTCCTACATTTTGCATATCAGGTATACTATTCTACATAGACTGCCTTTATCCTGCACAATCTGCGCCGGGAAAATATACAAGAAGGCCGCAGGCTACATAGCCTGCGGCCTTCTCTTATATTTAATTCGTTACACTTAACCCCTCTATCAAAGTGTCGGCTTGGGTCTGGATATACATAACCGCTCCAGGAGTAATCGTAATATCCTTCCCTTTGATGAACGCACCACCAACTACCCCTATAGGACCTAATACAACCATACCAGCGACCGAAGCTCCGGCAGCCTTGGCCAGAGATTTAGTCTCTTCCTTCGCTTTTTCCCCTACATAGGTGGCAATTGGCGAGCCATCAAGCGAAGCAATCGAATCAAAAGACATTTCCAGCACAGCATCCCGGCCAAAATTGCGGGACCGTTCCACCTTAGTAACCTTGCCGCTGCCCATAGCACCCTTGGCAATCACCAGTACCCCTCCGGAATAGACATCCTCAGCAGCCTGGAATAACACCTCGTCACCAACACGGCTGGAGCGGGAGTCAAGAGAAGAAACCATTTGAATCTTAATCAGCAAATCCTTATTTACCGTCGTGTGCACGGCATTTACCTGACCAGCCGGATAGGTCAGACTCAACAGCTTGGTGATCCGTTCATCAATACCGCCTTTTTCCGTAGCACCATAAATGGAATGTTCCAGATTATCCAGGCGCTGCAAAGCCGGTCCGTTATTAACAGAGTGAGTAACGCTCCATTCCGCCGCATTCAAACGCAGCACCAAGGAAGAATCCGTGCCACTTCCGCCCTTTACATAGTCGTATAACTTATCAATTTTAGTAAGCAATGCATCCTGACTATCGACATTGTAAATATCTGTTTCCAGTTTCCTCACCCGGTCGACCAGTGCACCTGTTTGCTCAACGCCATAAATTAGTTTTTCCACCGCAACTGTTTTATCAAGTGCGTTGATTTCCTGTGAAGGATCAGCCGCTACTACGATAGAAGACATAAGAAACAAACCCAGTACAACTGTTGACAATATTTTACGAAACATAACCTGCCTCCTTTGTTATCCTCTTATACTCTATAATAATTCTCTTTTTCGAAAAAATATCCTGCCAAACGGCAGGATATGAATAGATTATTAGATTCTTACATCAATCATGGCTGAAACGCCCACTCCCTGCACCCGGGAGAAATTGACCGGATTTTTACTGTCAATGGGAATCAAGGCTTTAACCCGGAACTGGCTGCCGTTGAAGTTTCCCTCAATCTGTACAACCGCCTGCACCCTATCTACCAGGTTCTGAGGCCCCGTCACCTGCACAGCCCCCACATAGCCGCCACTGCCAAACGTTAATATCGGCACCACTTTGGTTGCATAATCTGATCCGGCCCCGTGCTGCATTGTCAGGGTATTAATAAAATTGTTCAGCGGCCCGGCAAACTTGTCAATTACAACTGCGATACCGCCAACTTTAAGAATATCTCCTAAGCCAAAAGCCTGTGCCGCCGGTACAGCTCCCACAGAAAGCAAACAAACCAGCAATAAACCCACAACAAATTGTTTTTGCCTTTTCATACGTAATCCTCCCTATAAATGATCTTCTCAATAACGAAACTATATTTATCATATCTACAAAACTCCCGGATTTTCCTTATCCAAAAAAGAAAATCCCCTTACTTTCTTCACAAAAATTACAAGCAATGCTGCTATCAATAGAGCAAAGCCCAAATAAGGCGCATTTGTCACAGAAGCCTTCAAAATATCCATTGAGCCATCCTGAGAGAAGGATATCGCTACTTTCCCCCCTACCCGAGCGGCAAACACCATACCGGCATGAAGACCAATCGCAGCATACAAACTGCCCATATATTCATATGTATAAATCAAAAGAAGACCTAATGCAGTGATAAAGAAGAACATTCCTACTGATGAAGCATTGATAAATTCCAGCGAAACAAAAGTCTGGATAAGATTTTCTTCCCCCGCAGCCCAGCGTAATAACCAGGCAAAGCTAATCCAATGAAGACTGCCAAAAAAAGCAGCCGCCAGCAAAGCCGCCGGCATCTTATTTTGTAAATCCCGCCAAAAGGCCTTATACACAATACCGCGAAAAAAAGCCTCTTCAATGAACGCTACCGTCAATGCCCCTAACAAATACCAAAGTAAGGTACGCCATATATGATCAGCAGGAAAACGCTCCCATTCCAGAAACCCATACCCCATCAGACACTTTGCTGTATAAAAAGCCAACACAGCAACGCAGCCAATTATAAAGCTATAGATAAGCAAACTGGTTCGCCGGCGATTTAGCTTACCCAATTGCATAGAAGGAAGATTAAAACGAGAGTAAACGTACCAAACCACAAGGGCAACAATCACCATTGTTACCCGCAACAATATATCATCGGCATCCACGGAAGCCAGTACCGGGAAATTCATTAGCAAAAAATTATAAATCCAGGAGAAGGGCCAAACAACAATAAGTAATGCAGCAAACACAATAAATACAAAAAGAAAGCCCAAGCCAATCCCTCCTGTCATACTGACTATATAGTCTATTTTAGCATAAGAGACTCCCGTAACCAAGTTTTTTGCGGAATTTATACGAGATTATTTATCTATCCTTAAATGAAACCAAAGGAATTTGCATCAATTATCAGCCTTAATCCAGTGAATAGCGGCAATATCTTAGCCTCTCTTTTGTTGTCTGACTCCTGTTATACCTCCCTTCTTTATCTTGGGCCATACCATTATCTAGTGTTTAAACAAGGAAAGTTGCTAACTCTCATAAAAAAAGCCATTACACAACGTAAAAAGTTTTTATGGCTGTTAAGCGGTGATTTAGTCACCCAGACAAGCCTGCTTATTTATCGCTGTATAATAGCTACATTCATATTTATATTATTAACTAACAAGTATTAAAAAGGACTTTTTAACATTGTCCAATCATACAGTTTACCTTCTAAAGCACGTTTAGCATTATAAGCAGAAAAACGTTCTATAGTAAATTCCTTAATGTAAGTATCACCACTGATCATGGCGGGATGATTGATAAATTTCCCCTCATTTTGTACATTAAATGCTAACAAAGTAAAATAACTACCCTTTTGTTTTGCATTTTCTTTAACAATGACCCCCAAACTTACCGGTGATTGCGGTTCAAAAAAATTAGAAGTAATTTCTCTTTTGGAAGTAAAGCTTTGCGCTGCCGGAGAAGTCACTAATTCATAGGCTTCCGGGAAATAGATTTTAAGATCTTTTATTTTGATGGCATAGTTGAAGCTAAAATGTTGAATTTGGACATACGCACCGGGTTTCGTAGTTTCATACATAACCGACATATGTACCGGAAGTCCGCTGGTAACGAAGGAATAGATATAAGTCGGGTCTTTAGAATATTTATGTCCCTCCTTATCCCATTCATCTTTAGTCCAGTGATTTTTGCTTTCGTCAACGACCGTACCATAATCTCCATATTTATTTGTTATTGTCGCTTGTGTGTCATTGAGGTTTGCATAGGAAAAACCACTTAATAGCACCGTTAGCAGAGAAAAACATACCCAGATCTTTTTCAAAACAATCCCTCCACAATAATTAATACTATGTTTAAAAAAATAGATCTTACAATGAAATTATATTCTTCCTATATTTACTAAACACCTTTAATTTTATATATCAATTTATGAGCTAACTGACCCCAAAACAAACTATCAGTTGAAGGTACTTTCTGTCTTACATTATATAATGGATATAATAAAAAATACCGCCGGACACATCCGGCGGTATTAGTGAATTATTCTTAGAAGAAGAATTCAACCTGAGTTTGATACAGTTTGGATTTATCGTTGGTAGCTCCATCAACAGTTGATTTTACATCAACATATTGGAATTTCCACAATGCATTAGCCATTGGTACATAGCTGAAGCCAACTTCATAACCTTTACCACCAGCTATTTGGGTTCCAAATGCATATGCTTGGTCAAATGTAGCTTCCGGCGAAGCAGCAGCTTCAATATTACGATAGTTAGTAAAGATACTGAAAGAACCCGGAGCTTTCAAATCAGTCGCCTTATAAGCCAAACCTACAGTGTAAGCTTTGTCCTGATCATCAGCATCAGATTTACCATAATCGCCATTCAGGGTCAAGTTTTTAACGATCGGACTATCGAAGCCAACTTCCCATACTTTTACTTTATCGCTATCAAAAGTTGTCGAATAGGAAGAATCTTTGAATACATAGTAACCAGCATTCAGGTTAGTCTTACCAGCAGCATATTTAAAGTCAACACCGTAGGTTTCAGGTTTTACATCGCTATACAAAACACTGTCATGGTTATCAGTACCATAGAACACATTAGTTTTCAATTTGCTACCGAAAGCCACATTAGCACCATTTAACGTGCTATCAATCATCAAACCATGACCTTTGAAATAGTCAAAACGACCAGCTGTTACCGTTGTGCCGAAAGCAGGACCACTTACATAAGCATTGTCCATAGTAACATCAGTTGTTCCTTCGTCATCGCTCTTATTTAAATCAGTAACAGCTTGCAGACGACCATAATAGCCCCATTCATCGTTAATTTTGCCATTTACATGGAGACGAGTACGAAGAGTAATATCATTTGCAGAACCGGCTTCATATTTGTGGTCTTCATAACGCAGACGAGCTTCACCGCTGATGTTTACAGTGTCAGCTGCAGCTTTCTTTTCCAGAGCAGCTACCTTTACGCCTAAGTTGTCAAGTTCCTGAGCATATTCAGCGCTCAGTTTTTCGATTAAGGCTTTGTCAGCAGCGTTAGCTTTTTCTTCTTTAGCTAAAGCCTTAGCTACGATAGTAGCCATTTCATAACGAGTCATGGTTTTGTCACCTTTGAAGGTTCCGTCGCCATAGCCGTCAACGATGCCGTCAGCAGCCAATTTGGAAACAGCGTCGTAGGACCAATGTTTGGCAGGAACGTCAACAAACGGATTTGCAGCAAATGCAGTACCGGCGATACCCATGGTAAATGCAAGAGCCAAGGATGCAGCAAGTTTCTTTTTCATTCGATAATCTCTCCTTAGGTTTATTTTTTTGCGAGCTTCTCCTAAGGAAGGAATGCAGCGACTGAGTTTCCATGTTTCCTCAAGCCTTTATTCCTCTCTCAAAGAGATTGCTCTATCTATCACAACTCCAAGGACTATTATCCAGTCCTCTTCGGTGAAAGATCACCATCACTACCTATAAGGTATGTAATTTTTGCCTATGTATTCATAATATTCTATTTGGGCTAAAATATTCCTGCTTGTTTGTTAAATTTTTTTAAACTTTTTTTAACACTGTGCAAGAACATTTTCTAACTGTGTAATCATATCATTCAACTGTGTAAGAAAATTCCTCAACTGTTCACATTATATTCCATCTCCTACTGCCTGTCAAGGAAATAAATACCATGTAGTCTGAATATACTGATTTTAATAATGCACAGGTTTATGTTGATTTTTTCTTGTTCTTTTATCATATACCAACTGCACATTCCGAAGTGGTCTGCCTACTTTAAAATCATAATTACTTCACAGGCCTTTTATCGCAATGCTTTCCAGTTATCGGCTACCATGTTCGCAAGGTGTACCTTCGCCACCTCGCCTTACGGAAGAATGCCCACGGATTATTTTACACTTTCCATTAGACAGACCACTAGTTTCCTGACGCAAAGTAACGCTTTGCCAGGATAACCGCCACATAATCATCAACCGGCACCGGCGGTACCTGCATTGTCAAAGGGATCAGTCGCTTCAAGCCGCGCGGCGGATGTTCCCGCCAGTAATACTGGCGAGCCAATTCGGTAGTATGATGCTCATCGACACTTACAATTTCTAATTTTTTATCTTCTATTAACAGCTCCGACAGTACCTCCTTGGCCCTGCCGGAAGACGTCCGATCACCAAGCACCAGGGTAGTCAGTCCATATCTCAAGGCAAGTTGCCGGACTTCTTCAACAAGCTGTTTAGTGGCAATCACGCCTTGCCAAAGCGCCCCATCGGTCCTGCTCATCACGGCTACGCCGCATTTTTCCCGCCCCGGGTCCACGGCAATTACACAATCAACCATCTTATCGTCCCCTCTCTCAGGTTTAGTGTATTCGTGGAAAAAGAGGGATATACCTGCAATGGGAACTTTGTCCTTTTGCCCATTGTCATTACTGCCAAAGAGTAAAAAGGAAAAGCTTTTAATTGATGCAACACAGGTCGGTATTGTACAGAAAAAACGCTTTTATCGGTACTGTTCCTCCACCTTACAAAAAATAATAATTTTAAACATCAAACTAACAAAAAAAGACGCCCCCGGAAGGACGCCTTAGTTAAATCAGTTATATTAGAATTTTACATTTACGCTAGCGGAAGTACGGTGGTTATCATTGTCAAAGTCTTGGTATTTAACGTTCAGGTCAACGTTTTTGTCAAGAGCTTTGTCGTATTGATATTCCATACCTTTTACTTTACCGGTAACGTCAAGGCCGGTTAAGCCATCATTTAACGTAGAGTAGGTGTCAAGAGCACCGGCTTCGATGTCTCTGTAGGTTGCGCTTAAGCCAACTTTGTCAAATTTCACGCCATAAGCGGTAGCAGTTGCGTCAGTAGTATCATTTTTAACGTATTCAGCATTGGCAGTTACGTTTTTAGCGATACCGAAAGCAGCGTTAGCACCATACAGTTTATTTCCGGTAGTATCGTTTTTCAGGAAGTCGGCACCCAATTTCACACCGTTGAAGGTTGTGCCGTATTCAGCAGCGTATACACGGTCTGCCTGTTTGGTGTTACCGGCAAATACTTTTACGTTACCCAATTGAGAAGAGATACCGTTTAAGGTTCCATCCATGATAGCACCTGAACCAAGGAAGAGGTCCTGACGGCCAATGGTGTTACCCAGGCCAAGAGCATTGAAGCTAACATTGGCAGTATCCAGGTCGATTTTGGCATCGGAATTGTCTTCTTTTGCATTGATGTCGCCAGTAGTCAAGCGAGCGCTGAATTTCATGTTGTCGCTGATTTTGCCGTCAACACCAAAGCGGGCGCGGTAGTCAACTTTGCTGGCTCCGTCTTCCACGCTGCCATAACGGACACGAGCGTCACCGGACATTTTTACCAGGTTGTCCATTTGATCTTGCAAGCCATCAACTTTTACACCCAAGGTGTTCAATTCAGTAGCAAATTCTTTGGACAGCTTGTCCACAGTAGCCTGTTGATCAGCAGTCAGGTCTTTGTTCATAGCTTTGGCAACTACTTGAGCCATTTCATAACGGGTCATGGTTTTGTCACCTTTGAAGGTGCCGTCGTCATAACCGTCAACAATACCGGCTTGCGCCAATTTGTTTACGGCATCATAGGCCCAGTGTTTGGCAGGGACATCGGAGAACGGATTAGCGAAGGCAGGAACAGCGAAGGCCACGGTCAATGCGGCAGCGATAGCTGCTTGTAAGAGTCTCTTTTTCATTTGCGAAATCCCCCTAAAAAATTAATGTTTGTTCGCGGGTGTTGCCACCGGCTTTCCATTCATAAACCGTCAGCTTAGGAGGATGATATGAGTTTCCACGTTTCCTCATAGGCCTCATTCACTTTGGCTTACTCTTGTTATTGCCCCTGTCGCGTTTCACAGGTTTTATAGTTTACATAATTCTACGTTTCTTTTCGTTCTCCTGCTTAATCAGCTGGTGTAAATTTTACCATAACCCTTGCCAATCAAGCATTGACTACTCAGTCACGTATTGTCGAAAAATAAAACACATTTACATAATGTATTTTATAGATATATAAATTCGGCGAAAAATAAAAGAATCCTGCTTACTAAGCAGGATTCTCCGCCGGTATATTATGTCAATTTATATTGCGAACCCGGATATCAATGGTTAGCGGCCCAATGGTGGTGACATTGTCATTCGCCACAGCCATCATTTCGATTTTGCCGCTATTGTAGCGTTTTACCTTGTTGACCGTATCGTAAAACTGGGCGCCGCTGATGGAGCCAACCGTCCCTTGCAGAGGATCGGCCAGAATGCCTTGCTTGATAGCGGCCGCATTCACTTGCTGCAGGAAACGAAGCACTAATTCCTCCGTCGCTTTGGACGAGTCGGGTATATCAAAAACCTGCGAGTAGACGACCGCTCCTTCGCTATATAGATGGCGGTTAGGAAATACCGAAAGGCTGCCGATAACCGGCTCACCATAAACAGTATTACCGGAAGCGGCAATCCGCACCACCGCCGTTTCCGGTTCAGAAGCAATCGCTTCTACAGCTTGGTCAAAATCGCTTTTGCTAATCCAAAGGACATTAATCTCTTTACCGGTCAGACCCAGCTTATTAATCAGCATCTGATTAGTACTATAGACAATACCTCGCAGATGATTTTCGATATCCTCCCGGTTACTGGCGCCGGATACGACCGAGGTCGACAGTACTTCTCCCGCCTGATACAGGATAGAGCCTTCCCGGACAACCTGCAAACCCTCTTTTAAGTTGACTGTCAGTTCATTTAACCGGTCCACATCGCTTTGCAAGTTAGTTTTCGCCTGATTTAGCGAAGTGACTCGCGTATCCAGTTCTTTTTTGGTAGCTTCCAGCGCCTGTATTTCGGTAGCCGCTTTCGTCAGATCACCCTTCGCCTGGGCATAGTCGGCCTGCATCTGTTTTAAGGAGGCCGCCGTACGATCCCGTTCGGCCGCTACTTTGGATAATTCGTCAGTAATAGCCGCCAACTGGGCTGATGTCTCCTTAATTTTGGCGGTCAAGCCACTATATTCTTTGGTCTTAGCCTCCAGTTCGGCCCGGCTGGCTTCCAGTTCCTGATTCTTCGTGGTCACATCGGCCGACAGCGATGAGAGGCGGGCCCTCAGTTCGTCCATACCGAACAGAGCCGTGCGAACGTCCCGTGATACCAAAGACAGCACTCCTAAAGTGGAAGATACAATCAGAATGCCGGTGATAATCGTGACTAATATAGAAGTATGCTTGGGCCGCAGGCCAAAGATGGTCAATTTCCGTTTGCCCACTTTGGTTCCCAGCCGGTCGCCGATATAGGCGATAGCGCCACCGGTAACAGCCAGCACAGCAATGAGCACTATTCCGTACATACGTTGTTCCCCCCTTCATTACTTCTGTCGGTACAGTCTATTTCGAAGCCCGGTAAATCAAAAACAATCCGGCAACAAAGGCGACCAGATTGGGAATCCAGGCGCTTAGCATCGGCGCAATCGCGCCCCCCTGCCCCAGTGCCTTGGCCGTCGTCATAATGATATAGTAAATAAAGATGATGATAATACTGAGACCTAAACCAATGGAAGAGCTGGAACGGTTAGGCTGCAGCCCCAACGGAGTACCGATCATGGCAAACAAGAAACTGGCCATGGCCACCGCAAACCGCTGGTGAAGCTCTACTTCATACTGTTTGGTATTGACAAATTCCCGCTGCAGGGCTTTGATATTTTCCCTCAATTCACGGATAGTCATTTCATCGGGCTTCTTCTGTTCCTGGGAAATGGCCTTGGGGTTCTTACTAACCGGCATAAACTGCTGATTAAACCGCATGGTCCGTTCCACACTGCCCTCCGTACTCAGGTCATTGATCACGCCGTTGTACATGACCCAGCGTTCATTTTGCCACTCGGCCCGGTCGGCATTTTCTACCCGCACCATCCGTTCGTTTTCAAATTCCTCTACCACGACGCCTTGCATGCTTTGGCTAGCCTCGTCATAACGGCGAGCATAGGTCAGCCGCTCCAAGGAACCGGTTTTATTCAAATCCTTGATAATAATATGCTCCTGTGCCTTGGGCGTAGTGTTTTTCATAATTTCATTCTGAATGATTTGATTATAAGCCGACGTAGACTGGGGCACCACCAGCTCGTTAAAGGCAATCGAAAAAATACTGACGAAGAGCGCTACCACAAACACCGGGGCTGACAACCGGTAGAAGCTGATGCCACCGGAACGCATGGCGGTAATCTCACTGGAGCCGGACAGCCGGCCAAAGGCCATCAACGCTGCCAGCAGCATCGACATAGGAAAAGTAAGCACCACGATGGACGGCAGACTATACAAAAACAACCGGGTCACTGAGTACAGTGAAGCGCCGTATTGCGTAACATACTGGGCAATACGAAAGAGAGTGCTTGTCCCGATGATGATACTGGAAAAAGAAGCAACACCAAACAGGAAAGGTCCCAACAATTCTTTGATGATATATTTATCGAGTATTCTCAAGGCAATTCTCCTTTAATCTGTCCGTATCGCTCCGGCACAAAAGAATCAATGTATTGCAATAAAAGATCGGTTATGGTGCTGCCGCAAGCCCAAAGCTGCCACACAATATCCCATACACGAAAGACGTGGTATTATCTTCATAATACCACGTTAACAGTCAGTTTACTCTATTATATCATACCTTTTGCCAAACGGCCCTGGCAAAGTATGTCTACAAGGCAAAATTTTCTCCTAAATAGAACTTTCTGGCTACTTCACTGGAGGCAATGGTATCGCTGTCACCGGCCACCAGAATCTGCCCTTCGCTTAAGATATAGGCATTATCCACAATGCTCAGCGTCTCCCGGACATTATGGTCGGTGATAAGAATGCCGATGCCTCGTTCTTTCAAATAGCCGATAATATTTTGAATATCGGCCACTGCAATGGGGTCCACGCCGGCGAAGGGTTCATCGAGCAGAATAAAATACGGATTGGTCGACAGACAGCGGGCGATTTCCACCCGGCGGCGTTCGCCGCCGGAGAGCTCCGACCCCTTCCGGTGGCGCACATGGGTAATGTGGAACTCCTCCAGCAGTTTTTCCAACATGTCCTTACGCTCCGCTCCGCTCTGCGGCGTAGTTTCCAGAATAGCCATCAGATTATCTTCCACCGTCAGTTTCCGAAAAACCGAGGCCTCCTGGGGCAAATAGCCGATGCCGAAACGGGAACGGCGGTACATCGGCAGGGAGGTCACATCCTCGCCATTAACAATCACCCGTCCCGCGTTTGGCCGCTCCAGACCGACAATCATATAAAAGGTGGTGGTTTTCCCCGCACCGTTCGGCCCAAGCAGCCCCACAATTTCCCCTTGTTTCACCTTTACTGAGACACCGTTTACCACATTTCGTCCCTTATAGTTTTTTACCAGATCGACAGTTTCAATATACATGCCGGCCGTATCCTCATTTCTTAGTTTCTTGCGTATCTTGCGGCGCGACAACCAGCCGTGGCCTTCCGGAAGCCGTCATGGCTTTGTCGTCCATCGTGATGGTCAACGTACTGCCTGTCAACACATTGCCGTCCTGTACAGCACGGGCATTACCGGTGAGCACTGCTTTGCCGTCTTTACCATCCTGACCGCCGTAATATACCGCTTGATCGGAGGTAGCGTCCAGCTTGCGTGCCTCACTGATAATATGAACATTTCCCTTGCCAACTGCCCGGTTTTCTTTTAAGAACGCTTCCAAATAGTCGGCCTTCATGGTACCGTCCGGCATGGTAACTACCCCGCCATTAGGCACTACGGCATAATCCTTATCAGTGTAATAATCAACCAAGTCACCTTCCAACCGGCTGTCATCTTTCGTCAAGACCACGTCGCCACCGGATGCTACCAGATGGTTATCGCCATAGGAACGCACCTCCGGCGCCGTAAGGGTGGCCGTATCTTTGACTGCCTTAACACCACCGGTTACATAGCCTTCCTTGGTTTGGGTATTATACTGAGCGCTTTGCCCGGTCAAAACTGCCTCTCCTTGTACGAACCGGACACCACCGTCAGCCTGCATCAGGCCGCTAGTTGAGTTATATTCAATGGTGTCGGCATCCATTTCCACCGGCTGCTGCTGTGCGGCATCAATGCGGGCACCGGACAGGCCAAGTACCATCAGCACGGCCATACTGCTAATCACTTGTTTCGTCAGATGTTTCACTGGGCTTTCCCTCCCTGTATAATGTGGGCATGGCCCGACACTTTTATTTTTTCCATATTGGCGTCACTTTCCAGCTGGTCCCCGGTAAGCACGGTATCGTCCCGTGTCACCCGGACACCGCCGGTACCGTAATAGCGTTTTTCGGCATTATTAAACCGTACAGTAGGTGCCATAAAAGTGGCTCCGTCCTCGGCCACTGCCTCCACCTGGCTGTCCAGGACAATATCCCGGGTTGTGCCGTCAATAAAGCCTTGCGGGGCGGTTACTATAATTTTACCGCCATTATCCCGGTAAAACGTACCGGTTATATTCTTTAATGTTGTATTTTTCGTATTAGGATCTACTTCTATCGTTTCGGCAGACAGTTCCCAGGAACGTTTGCCGTCATGTTCTTCGATAATGGAACTGCCGGAATAGGACAGCTTATCCGTTACGGCACTGCCTGCTTCCGATACTGGCTGGCGGGAAGAAGCCGAGTCTCCCCCCAGTATATAGTATAGTCCGCCGGCCAGGACAATGACGGCGCAGGCAATTACTGCATATTGTTTTTTAGTCAAGCCTGCCCCCCCCCTCTCTCCTGTTATCAGCTTTTCCGGCCGCCACGGTAGCTGTCATCGCCTGCAAACTGTCCACCGCCGGATTTTCCGGCTGGGTAGTCCAGCGTTTTTGAAACCACAGCCACTCATCCGGATAAGTCCGGATTACATCTTCCAGCATGTTGGTCATCCGGATGGTGAAGTTTTTAATATCTTCCGCTTCGTTGCCCGTATCCTGATAATACATAGGTTCATAAATCAGCAGCCGGTGGCCGCCTTCTTTCTTTCGTACGGCAAAACAAGGAACCACCGGCGCCTTAAAGCGCTTGGCAAACACCGCCGGGCCTGGCGGCGTAGAGGCTGTTTTACCAAAAAATTCAACAAAAATCCCACTGCGACCGGCATCCTGGTCAGCCAAAAAACCAAGGGCCTTGCCCTTTTTCATAGCTTTGGCCGCCGCCACAAGTTCGGTCGTGCCCCGGGCAAAAATTTCCATGCCCACCATTTCGCGATACTCGTTTAACAGTCGCGTATGCTGATCGTTCGGCTGCCGTTTAATTACACTGGTGATCGGCCAGCCGGTCAGGGCCAGGCCGGCCCCCAGCCACTCCCAGTTGCCGACATGGGCCGTCAGAATGACGACACCATGCCCCTGGGCCAGAGCTTCATCCATATAGTGCCGGTTTTCCAGAGTGATATACCGCTCGAAATTTTGCGGCGTTAGCACCGGTGTATACATAATCTCCAAAAAGGTCTGCCCGATTTTGGTAAACAAACTTTTGATAATTTGCTCGCCTTCGGCCACCGTCAACGACATGCCTTCGCAGATTTGCTGCAGGGCTCTTTTTCGTTGCCGACCGGCCACATGATAATATAATCGTCCCAGACACTTGCCAATCAGCAGGACCCATGAGTACGGCAGCGAAGAAATCAGGCGGCTCATCGACTTAAACATATGATATTGCCAGTTTGATGCCACGTACCGCACCTCCCATCTATACCCGTTTATTGCACCACATGCAGGCTAGCTGCCGCCAGATAAGACTGTACGAGATCGTCCCATTTACCCTGGGACTTCAAAATCATCTCCATGATTTCCCGCACCGCCCCCTGGCCGCCGTCTTTCCCGGCCACATAGTGAGCCCGGTCCTTCACCTCAGGAGCGGCGTTGCCTACAGCACAAGCCAGTCCCACCTGATTGAAGGCAGGCAGATCGTTGAGGTCGTCCCCCACATAGGCAACCTGCTCAGGCTTCAGGTCATATTTGACCATCAGATTACTTACTGCCCTGGCTTTGTCGCCTTCACCCTGGCAAATATCCCGGATTTTCAGCTCCGTGCCGCGCCAAGCCACAATCTGGCTTTCGCGGGCAGTCACAATGGCGGTATATAGGCCCGCCTGCTGAGCCAGCGAAATACCCATGCCGTCGTGGGCATGAAAAAACTTCATAGCTTCCCCCGCCGGACCAATGATAAGCTGGCCGCCGGTCAGCACACCGTCCACATCGAGCACGATGAGTTCGATGTTCCGGGCCCGCGCCTTATAGTTCATTATACCACTCCTTGACGCAATAAGTCAGTAAGGTGAATAATGCCAATTGCCCGGTTTTGTCCATCCACCACCGGCAGCACGGTAATCGGCCGGGGCTGATTTTTTTCCATCGTCCGGAGTGCCTCGGCTGCCAGCCTGTCGGCCGTAATCGTCCGGGGCGTCTTGGTCATCAGCGTCTCCACCGTTTTATCCAGAAACTCATGCCCCTTTTCCAAACCGCGGCGGATATCGCCATCGGTAATAAGTCCCAGGAGGGTATTAGCTTTATCCACCACCAAGGTAGCGCCAAGTCCCTTATCGGTAATGACAAACAGCGCTTCTTTCACCGTCTTATCCAAAGTCACCAGCGGCATTTCCTCGCCGGAATGCATGACGCTTTCCACCGTCAACAAGAGCTTCCGGCCCAGCGCACCACCGGGATGATACAGGGCAAAATCCTCCGGAGTAAACTTGCGGGATGACAGCAGGGCAATAGCCAGAGCGTCGCCCATGGCCAGTGTGGCCGTCGTGCTGGCCGTCGGTGCCAGTCCCAGCGGGCAGGCTTCCTTTTCCACACTGACATCAATAAACAGATCGGCAGCCTGACCCAACGTCGAAGCTTCCCGGCCGCTCATGGCAATAATCGACGCGCCGATTCGCTTGATAGCCGGCAAAATACCCAGGATTTCATCTGACTCGCCGCTGCTGGATATAGCAATAACAATATCGTTGGGCGTAACCATGCCCAAATCACCGTGAATGCCTTCCGCCGGATGCAGGAAAAAGGCCGGTGTTCCTGTACTGGCAAAAGTTGCCGCCATTTTTTTGCCGATAATGCCTGATTTACCCATACCGGTAATGACAATCCGCCCTTTACAGGTCAAAATTCTGTCTACCGCCGCCATAAACCGGTCATTAATCCGGGGAATCAGATTTTCAATGGCTGCCGCCTCGATGGACAGCACCTTTTTTGCTTCTTCTTGTATACTCATGGACAGTGCCTCCTTTTTTTGTTAAAAGGGGACGAATTGTTTTATGATAAAACGTCCCCTGTGACCTAAGACAGCGTGTCTATCAGTTTATATTAATATTTACTTATGCCGTTTTACCACATTGTCGATAGCAATAACGTCTTTCAAGAGGTCTTCCAGTTGGTCGACATATAGCATGTTCGGACCGTCGGACAGCGCTTCCTCCGGATTGTCATGGACTTCCATAAACAGCACGTCAATTCCAGTGGCCACAGCCGCACGGGTCAGATAAGGTACAAATTCGCGCTGGCCGGCAGAGGAAGTGCCGGCGCCGCCGGGCAATTGCACGCAGTGAGTAGCGTCAAACACTACCGGATAGCCCATGGATCGCATAATCGGCAAACCGCGCATATCGGCCACCAGGTTATTATAACCGAAGCTTGCTCCCCGTTCGGTGAGCAGGATATTTTCGTTGCCCGCTTCCCGCAATTTGTTGATGACGTTTTTCATATCATTAGGCGCCAGGAACTGGCCCTTCTTGACATTGACCACTTTACCGGTCAGCGCCGCCTGGTGCAGCAAATCGGTCTGCCGGCTTAAAAAAGCGGGAATCTGTAGAATATCGAGCACCGCAGCCGCCGCTTCGATCTGGTTACTGCAATGAATATCGCTAAGTACAGGCACCTTGAGCGTTTCTTTAATATGTTTCAAAATAGCCAGACCTTCCTCCAGGCCGGGACCGCGAAACGAACTGTGGGAAGAACGGTTGGCCTTATCAAAAGAGGCTTTAAAGATGTAGGGAACCCCCAGTCGCTCGGCAATGGCCTTGATGGACTGGCCGATTTTCAGCGTGCGCTGCGGGTCTTCAATCACGCAGGGTCCGGCAATGAGAGCGATGGGATTCTGCCCACCTACCGTGATATTTCCGATTTTTACAGTATTCATAAGTAAATCCCCCTTAGCTTATTTTTGCAATATAGTTCGTACTTTTTCCAGATCCTCCAGAGTGTCCACACCAACCGGCTTAAAGCTGGTTTCCAGCACTTTAATCCGGTAGCCATGTTCCAAGGCGCGAAGCTGTTCTAAAGATTCCGCCTTTTCCAGTGGTGTCGGCGCCAGGGCGGCATAGGTTAGCAAAAAATCCCGGCGGTAAGCATAAATACCGATATGCTTGTACACGGCAAAGGTTTCCGGACGGACCCGCGGGTATGGCAGCAGCGAGCGGGAAAAGTAAAGGGCATAATCGTTCAGTCCGGTCACAACTTTCACTGCATTGGGATTATTGTATTCTGCTTCATCTGCTCTTGTTTTAAGGGTAGCCATTAAGAGATCCGGCTCTTCGACAAAGGCGGCCGCCAGTTGGTCGATCACCGCCGGCTCAATGAGCGGCTCATCGCCCTGTACATTGATGATGACGTCGAACCCGGGAAAAGCCCGGGCAACCTCTGCCAGCCGGTCGGTGCCGGTAGGATGGTTAGTCGAAGTCATCATCACCTCGCCGCCAAAGCCGGTCACGGCGTCGGCCACCAGCGGATGATCGGCCGCCACCAGTACCATCGCCGGACGAAGGGCCTTTTTCGCCTGTTCATACACCCGCTGAATCATCGGTTTACCGGCAATATCGGCCAGTGGTTTTCCCGGCAGGCGGGTGGATGCATACCGCGCCGGAATGACACACAGGATTTTCACTTATCCCACCTCCTGAGTTGTTTTTTTCTTCTGATCCCTAGCTGCCATGGCGGCAATCAAGGCCATCAGTTCCTGAGACCCCTCAGTAAACTTAAGTTCAATGCCTAATACATAAATAGGCACTTTCCGTTCGGAATGAATAAATTCGGCAGGAATCTTAACAGCATCTTTTTCCGTCGTAATGATGGCATATACGTCATTATCAATTGCCTGCTGCAGCACCTCTTGCATTTCCTTCATATTATAACTGTGATGATCGGGATAGCGGGCTGAATAGACTACCTCAGCACCGATATCAACAATGGTTTGTTCAAAAGAGGAAGGGTTACCGATGGCTGACAGCGCCATCACCTTTTTGCCTTGTATAGCTTCCAGCGGCGCAATATTCTTGGAAATTTCCCCCTTATACCACTCTTCAATTTCAATAAAGCAGCGAGGGTTATGGATGCTTTCAACGATGAGCGCCTGAGAGTTATAGATTTTTACTTTGTCCCGGATATCAAAGCGGGCATGTTCGGTAGACTGGTCGGCCTTGGTCAGCAGAAAAGCATTGGCCCGGTTCAGATTTTCCAGCGGCTCCCTCAGGGTACCACGGGGCAGCATAAAATTATTACCGAAAACATTGATGGTATCAATCAGGACAATATCCAGATCCCGAACCAACTGCCAATGCTGGTAACCATCGTCCATAATAATAATCTCCGCCTGGAACTTGTCTACGGCATACTGGCCGGTTATTGCACGGTGCTTGCCAATCAGCACAGGAACGCCGGGCAAGTTTTTGGCCAACAGATAGGCCTCATCTCCCGCTTCAGTCGCCGACATGTAGATTTTCTTGCCGTCCGATACGACACCGACTTCTCCTTTGTGCTTGGCCCGGTAGCCCCGGTTTAAAATCACCACCCGGCAGCCCATATCCCGAATAATGGCGGCTAAACGCTGGGCAGTTGGTGTCTTGCCGGTGCCGCCTACCGTAATATTGCCCAGGCTGATGACCTGGCAGGGCAGCTTGTGCTGTTTCAGTATACCGCTCCTGTATAAGCTTAGCTTGAGGGAAACACCGATTTCATACAAAAAGGAGAGCAGACGCAAAACAGCCAGCAGGCAATCGGCCAATAGACCTTCTTTTTCACCATGCACCAACCGGTACAAATAAAGCTGCGAGTTTTCCCGCTGCCGCATCCTGACTGCCCGTTTCCGGTCGGCGGCACTTTCAGGCGAGGCTAACAGTTCTTTCAAATGGAGTGCGCTCTTGCGGGCGGCACCGCGATTTTCCCGGATAATCGCCAAGGAACGGCTGGACATGACAGTCCGCTCCTGACTATTATGGAGCAGTTGCAGCATAGCGCTTTTCAGCTCCTCGCCGCTCTTCACTGTAATGCAAGCCTGGCGGCTATCGAACAGAGCATAGGTGTCTTTAAAGTTGAACATGTTAGGTCCAGTCAAAATTGGCTTGCCATGAGCCGCCGGCTCCAGAATATTATGACCGCCATGGGGGATCAGACTGCCGCCGACAAAAATAATGTCGCCAATACCATAAATTTTTCCCAGCTCACCAATGGTATCGACAATGACAATATCGTGTCCGGTACGGGGCTGCTCTTTCAGTTCGGTACGGGCAACCGCCTGCAGCTTGTATTGGGCGGCCAGGGTCACAATCTCTTGTGTCCGCAGCGTCTCCCGGGGAGCGATAATCAGCTTGGCAGCCGGAAACTCCGCCTGAATAGCGGTAAAGGCGGTAAGCAATGGTTCCTCTTCTCCCTTATGGGTGCTGCCGGCCACAATAATCGGCTGGTTGCCGGAAACGCCCATTTCCATATATAATTTTTCTCTTTCTTCCGGGCTGACAACCGTATAGGTCTGATCATACTTGGTATTGCCGGTGACAATAACCCGGTCCGGATCGGCCCCCAGCCTAACGATGTATTCGGCATCCACTGCCGACTGCATGCAAAAGCGGGTAACCGTTCCCATCATATCTTTTAGAACATTCCGCAGGTAATGATAACGGGTAACACTTTTATCGCTAATCCGTCCATTCGCCATCATAACCGGAATACCCCTGCGCCGCATATTCTTTAAAAAATTCGGCCACAGCTCGGTTTCTACCGGCACAAAAACCTTGGGCTGGATTTTTTTTACAACGGCCCGGCTGATCCAGGGCAAATCAAGCGGAAAATAAATGATCGCATCGGCATCCTTCACAATTCGCCGGGCCATTTCATAACCGCTGGAGGTGACTACCGAAACCAGAATAGGCTGAACCGGAAACTCCCGGCGAAATTCTCTGATAATCGGACTGGCCGCTACAATCTCCCCTACCGAAGCGGCATGGACCCAGATACAGTCCCGCTGCGCCACTTTGTCAATCTCCTCGTCAGGTAAAAAGCCAAAGCTTTGCCGCAGTCGCTCGCCAAATCCGTTTTCCCGGACCAGCCGGACCATAAAGACAGGCAGCGCGACAATAACCAGCAGCAGTCCCAGTACATTATATAGATAATACATACACCATACCTCTTTCCGTCAAGGTAAACAATCATTCTTGCCAAATTGCGACCTATTGTGCCGCTTTATTACTGGAAAACTGCACCTGATGCAAATTATAGTACACGCCGCCGCGCGCCATAAGCTGTTCGTGCGTTCCCTCTTCGACAATCCGCCCCTTTTCCATAACCAGAATCACATGGGCCCGTTTGATGGTGGACAGACGATGGGCAATGACAAAGGAAGTCCGGCCGGCCATTAATTTGTCCAGCGCTTCCTGTACCAGTTTCTCGCTTTCGGTATCCAAAGCCGAGGTGGCTTCATCCAGAATAAGCACCCGGGGATTTTTTAAAATAGCGCGGGCAATAGCGATCCGCTGGCGCTGGCCGCCGGACAGCTTCGAACCCCGTTCGCCGATCTGGGTGTCATAACCCTCGGGCATACGGCTGATAAACTGATGAGCATTAGCTGCCTTAGCCGCCCCAATAATCTCATCCCGTGTTGCATCCAACCGGCCATAGCGGATATTTTCATAAGCAGAACCGTTAAACAGCACCGTTTCCTGCGGTACGATACCAATCTGCTCCCGCAGCGACTCGACGGTTACCGTCTTGATGTCAATACCGTCAATACTGATATAGCCGGCAGTCGGATCATAAAAGCGGGGAATCAGGTTGGCGATCGTCGTCTTGCCGGCGCCGCTGGCCCCGACAATAGCCACCATCTGCCCCGGCCGGGCCTGAATGGAAATATTCTGCAGCGTTGGTTCGCCTGCTTTGTAAGAAAAATCAACTGCGTGAAAGACCACTTCACCGCAAATGGCCGGCAGTGGTACGGCGCCGGGCATATTTTGTATTTCCGGCTCGGTATCAAGAACGGTAAAAATCCGCTGTGCAGCAGCCAAGGAACGCTGTATTCCCCCATACACCCGGCTAAGCCGTTTAATGGGATTGGAAAGATTGACAACATACATAAGAAAGGCAATCAGTGATCCGGCCGTCAAATTGCCGTTAATCACCTCTAAACCACCATACCAGATTATCAAGGTAACTCCCACGGCCGACAAAAATTCAACAATCGGCGTTAATAGGGCCATCAACTGGGCGTTTTTCATCTGCGCCCGGAAATTTTTATAATTCTCGTTTTCAAAACGTTGGATTTCATGGTCTTCTCTGACAAAGGATTTGATGACCCGGATGGCCGAAATGGTTTCCTGCAGCACTGAAGTAATATCGGCCGCCCGTTCCTGCATGACATGACTGGTTTTACGCAGTTTTTTTCCGAAAATATTAATAGTCTGCGCCACTAGAGGCAGTGTAATAATGGTTAAAAGAGACAGTTTCCAGTGAATATAAAACATGGCCCCCAAAGACCCGATCAGAGTCATCCCTTCGGTCACGCCGTCAATCACATTGTCGACCAATGCATTCTGCAAGGCTGCCACATCATTAGTCACATAGCTCATCAGCGTCCCTGTCTGCCGTTTCTCATAATAGGAAAGCGACAAACGCTGAAAATGGCGATATACCGCTGAGCGGATATCAATAATTATCCGTTGACCGATATAGGCCATCAGATAGGTCTGTCCATAAAAGAAAATGCCTCGCAAAAGGAAGACTACGACAATACCGCCGGCAATAATGTTAAGAGTAAGCAGATCTTTATCGGCGAGAACCTTATCAATGACTTCTTTTAAAATCCAAGGAATATACAAATTGGCACTGGCTGCCATCATAATACAAATGACTGCCAGAATCAGACGGGGAATGTATGGACGGATAAAGGCAATTAAGCGCAAATAGGTATTCATTCTTTCCCTCCAGCCTGCTGCGCGGCAACTTCCAGAACAAGTTCGGCGGTACGCCGTACGGCGCCGCCGCTGCCCAGAGTCTGGCGCATGGCAATTAAATCCTCTATAGTTTGACTGTATATATCCCAATCAGACAAAATCCGCAAGGCTTCATCAGCCACCCGGTCAGCGTTGGCCTCTTCCTGCAGCAATTCCGGGACGATCTGACGTCCGGCAATGATGTTAGGCAGGCTGACATAAGGAATTTTAATTAGTTGCTTTCCAATGAAGTACGTAATTGGCGAAGTCTTGTACACAACAATGGTCGGCACCTGCATGAGCGCCGTTTCCAGCGTGGCCGTGCCAGAAGCGGCAATGGCCAGGTTGGCAATTTGCATTAAATCATAGGTATTGCCAGTAGTAATTTGCACCGGCAAGGAATATTTATCCAGCTTATTTTGCAGCATTTCCCGGGAAATTGTCGTAGCCGCCGGTAAAAGGAATTGGCATTCCGGCATAACTCTTCTTATTTTTTCCGCCGCCGACAGCATAATATCCAGCAGTTGGTCCACTTCCTGCTTCCGGCTGCCAGGCATCAAAAGTACAACGGGATGCTCCGGATCGACCGCAAAATGCTGATAAGCAGTTTCTTTATCCCAGTTGGGTTTCACAATATCTAAGAGTGGATGTCCGACAAAGGTCACGTTGGCGCCGGCTTCCCGGTACACGTCAGCCTCAAAAGGAAAAATTGCAGCCACCTGTTCGGTCATGGCGGCAATATCCTTAGCCCTGTCTTTACGCCAAATCCATACCTGTGGACTAATATAGTATACCACAGGTATGTCCTGTTTTTTAGCTGCCTTAGCCAGCCGCATATTAAAATCGGGATAGTCGATCACAACCAGCACATCCGGTTTCTCGGCCGCCATCAGCGCAACCAGACTATCTTTCAGGCGAAAAAGGCGGGGCAAATTTCTAATTACTTCTACAAAACCCATAACGTTAATATCGGCAATATCGTATACGATATCCACGCCGGCGTCACGCATGGCTTGTCCACCCATACCGAATACGGCAATATCCGGTTCAAGCTGCCTCAGGGCCTCTGCCAAACTGGCTCCATGCAAATCGCCCGATGCCTCGCCGACGGAAATCATAATTTTATGCATAGCACAGCCTCCATAAGATGCGGGTATTCTATAGTATAAACAAATCCTCCGGCTATTAGTATCGTGTGACCTCTAATCCCAATACTATTCTGACGGAATATTTTTCGCAATACTTCGTTGTCGTCAATCGGCGTAGGAACCACTACGCCTCATTCCTCCGCCTTGTCTTACGGAAAATCACCTCGCCAGCCTATATATTGTTTTAGAGGTTACACGATACTAGTACTCCCCAATCTTGAAAACAGAAATTACTGACGGTCAAAATTTCACCAGCCAGCGTTGTCGTCATCTTTCAGTTTCAAAGCTAGCGAGGCACTAAGTATGATAAAAAGGCGCTTACGCGCCTTCGGCTGCCGGAATGTTCTGTTATAACTCGTTAGTGTTACATAACCACAATGGTCATTTGATGGCGGTTAGCCAATTCCAGCACAGCCTCTTTTTCCACCAGCAGGGTTTTACCGGCCTCCATAGCCAGCGCCGTAGCACCCGCTTCCACCATGGAACGGATGGTTTGCAGCCCGATGCTGGGGACGTCAAACCGCATATCCTGACCGGGTTTGGCTGTTTTTACCACCGTAACTCCGCCCCGGCCCAACTCACCGCCACGCCGGATGCAGGCATCGGTACCCTCAATGGCTTCCACCGCCATGACGGCACAATTTTTGACAACTACCGTTTGACCAATATCCAAATCACCCATATGCTTGGCCATGGTAAAACCGAACTTCATATCAGCTTCTTCCTGCGGAGTCGGCTGACGTTCGGTCAACACACCCGATGCAGGCATCAGCAGCTTAAGCAGGGCGGTCTGGTCCAGGATGCCGATTCCCTCAGTAGCCAGTTCTTTAACCAAGGCCAACATAATCGTATCATCCTTGTGATCAGGTAATCTGAATAGCAGCTTCTGCAGCCGGGCATCGGGCCGTTGTACGCCGCTAAATAACAATTCCTTTGTCACTTTGCCAATCATCGTAGCCTGGGTGATTTCCTCTTGTTTCAACACCGTCAGCATACGTTCCAGTTCCCCCACGGGAATGGAATAAAACACATCCGCCGTCCGGGATAGTTCTTCATCCACCTCCGGCAGCAGGGCAATCGCAATCACGGCAAAGCCCATGCCGCGAGCGGCACGGGCAAATTCTACCGGCAGTCTTCCAACACCAGCTAATAAACCGATTTTTTTCATCAACCAATACCCCTTTATTCAGACGTATCCTTGCGGCTGCGGCATACTCCCCGTTCCGCATTGCGCAGGAAACGCATAAAGTGTTCAATCTCTTCGCAGGATTCCAGGTCCTGTTCCATTACGGCGATGGCCTGCGCCAGACTTAAGCCCGAGCGGTACAGCAGTTTATAAGCTTTCTTCAGGTTGCGCCGCGCATTCAGGCTAATGCCGGAACGGGACATGCCCACATTGTTCAGCCCCGAAACCTTAGCCGGATGGCCGTCGACAATTACATAAGGCGGTACGTCCTGTACTACCTTGGAAGCGCCGCCAATCATGGCATTGCGCCCGATTTTGACAAACTGGTGCACACCGGCCAACCCGCCGATGACCGCCCGGTCCTCCACGATGACGTGGCCGGCCAGTGTCGCGGCGTTGGACATAATTACATGGTTGCCCACTACGCAGTTATGTGCCACGTGGGTATAAGCCATTAACAGACAGTTGGAACCCACTCGGGTTTCCTCATTTTCACCGGTTGCCCGGTTCACGGTGGCAAATTCGCGAATCTTGGTATTATCACCAATAAACACATAGCTCTTTTCACCGTTAAATTTCAAATCCTGCGGTTCGGTGCCAATCGAGGCACTATGGAAAATCACGCAGTTTTTTCCGATACTTGTCCAGCCGTCAACCACAACATGGGCGCCAATGACCGTGCCGTCGCCGATGAGTACGTTCTCACCGATTACCGCATAAGGACCAATTTCCACATCCTTACCGATCCGTGCCCCTGGATGAACGACTGCTGTTTCGTGTATTTTACGTAATGGAATTACGACAGATTCAGGTTTCATCGTATATCAACTCCTTTAAAAATGAGCACATGGCTGATACCGCTTTGCACGCATTACCTACTCTCTACTCATATAATCCGACTCACCAGTCACGGTATGGCAATTCATTTTAGCCCAAAAAAAGCTCTTATTCCTTTTCTGCGGTTATTTCCACAATTTTTCAAACAAATTCAGCCTTTTTTCTTAAGCATACGATATTATATAAAAATCAAACACGTTGCTTTACCTTTACCGTTTAGTCAGGGCAAATAAAAATTCGCCCTCGGCCACTAATTGGCCGTCCACAAAAGATTCCGCCCAAAGTTTCCCCATTGAGCTGCGGACTTTAATCAATTCAGCCACCATTTTAAGCTGATCGCCGGGAACGACCTGTTTACGGAATTTCACCCGGTCGATGCCGGCAAACAGCGCAATATCACCACGATTTTCTTCCGGATACAGCATAGCCACACCACCGACCTGAGCCATGGCTTCTAAAATGAGCACGCCCGGCATCACCGGATGACCGGGAAAATGGCCCTGGAAAAACGGTTCGGTCGAAGTAACACATTTAATGCCCACGGCCCGCTTCATCGGTTCCAGTTCAATAATCCGGTCCACCAATAAAAACGGATAACGGTGCGGTATCACTTTCTGAATTTCTGCTGAAGATAACATCGGTATCATCACTCCCACATTAGAGTCTATTTTGGCTTGCTAATATATCCCTGGCTAATGCCGTATTTAAGGCGTGGCCGGACTTAACCGCGATGATATGACCGCGAAGCTGGCCAGCCAGCGCTAAATCACCCAATACGTCCAAAATTTTGTGCCTCACCAGTTCATCGGGAAAACGTAAAGGATTTAACGCCTTGCCGTCCTCGTAGACCACGGCGTTATCCATGCTGCCGCCAAGTGCCAGCCCTTTTGCCTGCAGGGCTTTGACTTCGTGCATAAACCCGATGGTTCTGGCCGGCGCAATCTGCTCGGTAAACGTAGCGGGATTTATCTCATAATCGCCAAATTGCACCCCAAGCGCAGGATGAGGATTGACCGACGTAAAGGAAACCCGTAAACCGTCATAGGGCAAAATGGTAATAAATTTATCGTCGACACGCACGGTGTGTTCCCTTGTTACACAAAAAATCTGCCGCGGGGCTGCCAGTTCCTGTTTACCGGCTTCCTCAATCAGCCTGACAAAAACCAGGGAACTGCCATCGGCCACCGGCGGCTCCACCGCATTGATTTCCACGAAGCAGTTGTCCACTTCCAACATAGCCAGTGCAGCTAAAAGATGCTCCACTGTAAAGACTTTCGCCGGGCCGTTCTCCAGGGTCGTCGCCCGCATCGTATTAGTAACATAAGAAGCGCAGGCCCTGACCTGCGGTGCTTCCGGCAAGTCGGTTCTAACAAAAACAATGCCGGTCTGGGCCGGTGCCGGACACAGGGTGATCGTCACATCCTGTCCCGAGTGCAGTCCAATCCCGGTATACGATATTCGCCGGGCAAGGGTCGTCTCATTTTGCATAGTATATAAACCTTTCTGACATGATAACCTTTCCTTATTCTACAGAAATTTACTGTATCCCGCAATAGATAAGCAGGATATTTTTTCTACAGGCCTATTTCGGCCTAGTGGTTTGTCTACTTTGAAAAAGTGAAAGAATTTGTGAAATTTTATTGCCAGACCACTAACTTCGCCTTCCGCTAAAAGCTTACGCAATGCGCTTGCCAGCTAGCGTCAGGGTATTGGTATTAGTCTGATATTCAATCAGTTCCTTATACTTTTTGCCGATATCCGAAACAGGCCGGACAAACACCTCGGAAGGAATGCCTTCCTCCCTGATTTTCCCCTCTTCCATCAGTACAATGCGGTCAGCCACATGCAAGGCAAAGGGTATCTCATGGGTCACCACCAGCATGGCACTGGAGCGGTATTTAGCCAGCTCCTCCATGACCACCAATACTTCCCGTACCAAAATTGGGTCAAGGGAAGCCGTCGGTTCATCCCAAAGCATCAGTTCCGGCTCAAACGCCAGGGCCCGGGCAATACCTACCCGCTGCTGCTGGCCACCGGACATTTCACCCGACTTGTGCGTGGCATGGCTTTCCATGCCTACCTTGCGCAGTGCCTCCCGGGCCTTTTCCTTAGCCAACTCCCGGGGCATACCGTCCATAATCAGGCCCAGCATGACATTCTCCTCCGCCGTAAGACGGCTAATCAGGTTGAACTGCTGAAATACAAAGCCGATCTTTTTCCGGACCTGTCGCAACTCCTCGTCGTTCATGTGCAAAATATTCCTGCCACAAAACAGGACGGAGCCGCCGTCCGCTTCAATCAGGCGGTTGACAGTACGAATGGTGGTTGATTTGCCACATCCCGACGGCCCCATCAACACGACGGTTTCGCCTGCCGCCACCTGAAGACTCACATCCTCCACCGCCGTCACTTTGCCAAAATGTTTCTTCAAATGTTGAATTTCTAACATGTCTGCTCACCTCCTTCCCTGTTTTATTTGAATTTCACCTTGCGGGTATTGAGTTTTTGCAGCAAACCAGGCCGTCCGGCAGGAATAACGATTTCCCGCATAATCTCATCGAACGACAGGCCGATAGCTTCACCGGCCATAACCTCTTCAGTTGACACAGGATTAATTTTTTCGGCGTAATTAGCCGCAATCAGTCCCAGCATAGCTCCGATCAGCGGTACACCAAGCCAGGGCAGATACGGAATACCACCCTTAGCCAAAATAAACATAGCCGTCAGCATGATTGCTCCCATGGCCATACCGTACCGTCTTTCCGGCGCGGTAAAAGTAATCGCCAGGCGGTATAACACACCGCGCCAGCCTTGGCGCGTCTCCTTGATCGTCAGACGTTTGCGGCGCATCACGGTCATGACCGAAGTATGATCCAGCGCCAAAAACACCAGGGTAATAATGATCGCCGTCATGCCGGCCAGCGTGGCCCGCACTTCGCTCAGTACCTTGTAAACCTCGCCCCGGGCATTAGGCTCCATGACGCCCAGGTCGGTTGAATAGAGCGATACATTATTGTGACCGGCCTTTTCATATACAATCGGCGCGATCGCATCGGTACTGATATTACGGCTGGTCAGAATCTGGATACGTTCACCGGGAATAACCTGTCCGGCAATAAACTTATCCAACAGCTTGATAGAATGGCCGATTTCCTCATCCTTTAGATTAGGCACAGCTGCCGACAAGTACTGTAGTTGCGCTGTAACCAGCGGGATATTGACTTCATCCAGCTTGGCCAGATGACTTTGCGCATCGGTAAGATTCTTTTTAGCGCCAGCCGCATCAAAAGCCCGCAAATTAGCAATAGTCGTTTGTCCATTGGCAGTGATTCCGTCAATGACGCTTTGCGCCTGCCGGGCCTGATCGGATACTGACTCCATAGCTCCCAGCGTCTGGCTGAGATTATTTAAGTTTTGCTGTGCTCCGGTAATATTGTTTACCGTATTTTTCGCATCCGGATTGATCAGTTGGAGCACTTGCATACCTGTGGCCAGATTTCCTAATGCCTGGTTCGAATTATCCACCTGGCTCCGTATAGCCCGGGTATCAAGGTTAGCCAGACTGCCAGTTACCGTCTGAATCGTACTGCCTGCCGCTTGCAAATTATCCAGCAGCTTCTCTAAACCGGCAACACTGGTATCATAATTATTCAATGTCTGTAAGGCAATATCCGATACGTTGCGTCCGTCAGCAGCAAAACCCGGAATCTGCGCTACTAACTTATTGGTTTCTCCCAAGGCATTACCCAGTTCTTGACGGGGATTGCGATAAGCAACTGTTCCCACGGCCTCGCCGACTACATTATTAGTCAGCTTATACCCCTGAGTATTGGTTAGCTGCGACGCATCACCCTGGGTAATCATGCCTTTCACCGTACCGTTAGCTTCCACTTCGGTCACTTCCACCAAAACATTACCTGTGCCGACCGGCGCGCCGTTAACCGGCGCACTTTCCGCACTGCCCTGAAATACCACGGAATCTCCTTTTAGCAGCTTGGCACTGTCGTTCAGCGTGATGGTAATGTCCGAAGCATAGGCTGCCAGAAAGCGCTTTAACTCCATCATTGTGCTGACGGTAGCCGTCATATCATCATCCTTGCCGTCTACCGAAACATTCTCCGCATAGTCGACTTTAAGCCGTTCCTTCATAGTATCGGTAATGGCTTGACCCAGACGAATCGGATTGGCCGGTTCGCTGCCTACAGGAAAACTGATTTCCACTACCTGATACTGCTGCAACAGCGACTTAATTTGCTCATTAACGGCTGACGATTTATCCAGCGAGGTCAAAATAACTCCAATGGAAGCACCGTCATGAAATGCAAAACTTACACCGTCAATTTGCTCAATCCGTTCAATCAACATATTGCGGGCTCCTTCTGGCACGCCACGCAGGGTCAGACGCGGTTCGGTCATAAAGCCTACACCGGCACCGCCTGGTATGCTGCCGAAGGTTTTCCCCATATTTTCATATACTTCTTTAGTCCGGTACTGAGCCGGTAACGATACGAAAAAGTTGGTTTTACCGGTAATGGTCGGTCCCTCCTTAAGGACTGCTCCCGGAAAAACATCATCAATAATTTTTTGTATCTGTGTCGCCGTATCTTGTTTCATTTCTTCACGTGACTGAATCACCAGATCATATTCACCATAGTCACCGACGAGGTTCGCCAGTGTCTTGGAAAAATAAGCATTGGCTGCTAACGATACCGTACTGGCGAGCAGTGACCCAATTACGATGCTGACAATGAGCAGGGTCAACAGGTCACGGTTAAAGGTATCGGTAAGCAGTCTTCTCATCATTCTTTTTACCGTATCCACTCTTTTATTGCTAATAGCCGGCATGAGTCACTCACCTCTTTTCCGGCTTATATTATAGCACGTATATCACTTTTATGTCTATTCGTATATACTATAATTGCGTAATGTATATACTGGAAGATCTCCTTCCCTACTTTTGTCATGATACAAAAGTAGGCAAAAAATCTAGGCCTGACACTCCAAAAGACTTGAAAAAGCGGCTGAAGATACTTCTACTCGACCTATTATCGACTTAAAGTATAGTAAGTACTTTACGGCTGTTGTCCTTTTGTCATTGCCACAAAAGGACCAAAAAGGCTAGGCCTGTCCTCCAACATACTTGAAAAATGGCAGGCTTACTAAAATCCGTAAACTCGCTTCGCTCAAACAAACGGATTTCTTAACGTAAGCCTGCCATTTTTCATCCTACGGAACGTATATTCCCGGAAAAGGCCGACGGGGGAACGCCGGAAAAAGAATGGAGCTACCCTAATATTACTATTTCGGCAGCTCCCGCAATCTTGGTAATATTTATTGTTGAAGCACCCTCTTTCAGAAGGAAAAGTGCCATATAGCTAGGACAAAGTACACTAACCCAAAGAACAGTGGTTCTTTTAGCCCTTATTGATCCGGGGAGTGTTTCCAGCGGTTGTGTAGCCAGAACCATTCCTGCGGGTATTGGCGGATGTGGGCTTCGATAATAGTCGTCAGACGCTGGGTGGTTTGGCGGATATCCTCGTCCTTAACCTCGGTCTTATCGGGCCACACAATAGGATGCAGCAGCACGGTATGCGTTCCGTCCGGCTTCTCGGTAATAAAGGCCGGTACAATCGGCGCTCCTTTCATCCGGGCGAGAGCGGCGGCGCCTGTCGCCGTGGAGGCCCGACGGCCGAAAAAATCCACCCACACCCCGTCCCGTCCGGCATGCTGGTCCATTAACAAACCGATAATTTTACCCTGCCCTAGCATCCTGATCATCTCCCGGACGCCGGTCTTATAAGTTACATGCATGCCCGCCATGGTCCGGTATTCGTTGATAAAGCGGTCCATTTGTTCGTTGGTCTGCTTTTGCGCCACAGCGATCAACGGAAAGCCGTGCATTGCCAATGACGCTCCTAACAGTTCCCAATTGCCGGCATGAGCCGTGGCTATCACCGCCCCGTGCCCATAGGATAAAGCCTCTTCCAAATGCTCCTTCCCGTTAAGCTCCACGCGGCAGCCAATATTATCCGCCCTAAGCTCGGGCAGGCAAAGTACTTCGGTAAACATTCTCCCAAAGCGGGTCGCGCTGGTTTTGGCAATTTTCTGCGCCGTCGGTCTGTCTACCGCCAAACTCCGCATAATATTGTCAATGGCCATACGGCGCCGTTTAGGCGGCACCAGGGGCCAGCAGGCGGCTCCTAGCAAATTACCGGCACTGCGTTGCAGTCTGACAGGCAGCAAGCACAACAAACGGCTACATAATTTCACAAGCTGATAGATCATCAAGGATTCCTCCAGACATAAAGGGAGACTGACTGCGGGGGTGACACTGCCCGAAGCTTAGTCGGAATTATCCGGCGACTTAGCCATCGAATAAAATGCACTTACCATCAGTACGTATAACTAATGCCAAAATAGCTTCCGTGCTTCCGCCAGCCACCGTCTAGTTTAACACCGGGGGCTACGGCAAAACGGAGTCCATAATTCATTTGCCGGCCGTCAAATTCGGCCATAAGCGATGCCGTGGGCAAGTATTTTCCCGGCAGCACACTTAAAGAATTTAATTGCTTTTCCACGCCGCCAAACACGCCGTTAAACCGGCCGTTTCCTATACCGGCGTGCAAACGAATACCAAAGGGCAAGCTTTTGCTGGCTACTGCATACCAGGAAGTATCCCGGTAGCCAGTGAGACCTTCGACACCGATCGCTACAGCCGGCGTATTCACCCGCTCCTGCTGCAGGGAGAACTTGGCGTTTAGTCCGATACGCTCACTGTCCCGGTCACGGAAGATAACGGCCCCCACTTCGGTCTGTGGCGCTACATGAGCAGTAAAGGAAAATTGATTTCCTTCGACGACATGATAATAGCCGGCCGATACTTGTCCCTCGCGCAGCACATCAGCCGACGGATTGTCAATCATACCGGTGGAACCAGCCAGCGAAGGAGCCGCCTGAACGGAACTGATACAAGTTAGCAGCGGCAATAAGAAATAAAGCAGCCTTCGCATTGATAAAATCCCCCTACTTTCAAAGACATTGGTTCTGTATTCATATTCAGCATATTCTGTCGGAAATCCTGCCGGAAACAAGTGCCAACCAACACAAAGGCGGTCAGGAGTTACCTAACCGCCTTTGCCTTACTAATACCTTTTAAAGTCTTATCCGTTATTCCTTCGGGGACAGCTCCGCCACCCTTTTCTCCAGTTCCTTTACCTTTTTGACCAAATTGGGCAATTTATTAATATAGGCTTCGGAGCGCAGCCATTCCTTGTGCGGCCTGGCCGGGAAACCGGCATAAAACGAGTTGGGTGCCACATCGCCAATGATGCCTGCCCGTGCGGCAAATACACAGTTGTCGCCAATGGTAATATGACCGGTGCTACCTACCTGCCCGGCAAAAGTAACCTGATTGCCTACCTTGGTGCTGCCAGAGATGCCGGTTAATGCCACAACAAAGCAATTTTCCCCAATTACTACATTATGGCCTAAATGAACCAGATTATCAATTTTCGTTCCCCGTTTCACAACGGTACTGCTGGTAGTGGCGCGGTCAATCGCCGTATTGGCGCCAACCTCCACATCGTCCTCAATAATGACATTCCCTACCTGAGGCACTTTATGATGACGACCCTGGACAGTCACAAAACCAAAACCGTCACTGCCGATGACTGCGCCGTTCTGCAGGATAACCCGGCTGCCGATCTGGCAGCCCTCCCGGACCGATACATTAGAGTAAATCAGCGTATTACTGCCAATCACCACACCGGCACCAATATAGGAATGGGGATAAATCACCGTGTTATCACCGATTACCACATCATCAGCCAGCACAGTATGAGCCATAATGGCGACATTTTGTCCTAAGGTAACCCGGTTCCCGATGACGGCCGTAGGGTGAACTCCCCGCTCTACTGCCACAGGTGGTGTAAAGTGTTCCAACAGTTTGGCAAAAGCCATGCGGGGATTATCCACCCGGACAGCCGATTTGGCAAATTCATGAATATCAGAAGGGATGATAACGGCAGCAGCTTGGGAAGCTGCCGCTTTTTCCAGATGAGGTGGCACAGCAAAGGTAATGTCACCGTTGCCGGCCTCTTCAATATTGGTAACTCCTCGTATTTCGACAGTTTCGTCTCCCACAACGCTACCACCGACTAACTCAGCAATTTCGCGTAACTTCATTTCAACCAAAAGCCTCCCCGGGCACTATTGCAGTTTACTGATCACTTCATCGGTGATATCCGTACCGCCTTGGGCCACCCCGTTTTTATAAAGAACAATACTCATTTTTTTATCCTTAGCCACTTGCTCCAGTGTTTGCTTGATGCTAGTGTCGATCTGGCCTTCCATATCCTGTTTCATTTTCAGAAATTCATTATAGGCCGCTTCCTGGCGTTTTTGAAACTCCTCCGCTGAAATGTTCGGTTTATCTTTTTCCAGTTGGTCACTCAGTTCCTTGCCCTTGGTATTGAGCTGGTCCTGGAACTGCTTTACTTTCGGGCTGTCGGTCATCACCTTGTTGACATCCAGCACTCCGACATTCTGGGTTGAGCTGCAGCCGCTAAACAGCAAGGCCGCAGCCACCACTGCAACCAGCAGCAGCAAAGTTTTCATCGTACGTTTCATCCTGTTTCCTCCATCCTTAAGTGCATAGCGTTAAGAAACAAACCTAGTTAGTGCTCCACCAGCTCTGAACCTACAATTTCTTCACGGACCTTTTTCCGTAAAGCTTCGTTGTCGTCGGCTTACCTATGTCCGCTAGGTACGCCTCCTCCGCCTTGCCTTACGAAAAAATCCTCGCAAATTTAATTTGCAGTCTCAAAGTTGGCGGAACACTGGCTATTTCTTTAAGACATAGTATATACCGCCCTATGGCTTCTTAAACTCGGCAATTACGTCGGACGTAATATCCACCGCACTGATATTCGTATTTACATTGGTCAAAACGGCGCTTAACCCTTTGGCTGTTGCAATTTGAGCCGCCTTATCCCTTACCGCTTCGACAATGGTATCTTCCAAGTTTCTTAGTTCCTGCTGTTTAGCTGCCAATTGCCGCTCCAACTCTACCCGTTGCGGGTCACCACCGGACGGCATGCTGAGAGAAGCGCTTGTACTTGGGATGCGGGCGGCCGCTTCCTGCTGTTTGGCCACTGCCTGTGCCGCCTGTTCTTTCCGGAGCTGCTCAGCGTATTGATTGAGCTCTGTGTTGGCACCGGCCTGCTCCTGTTTCATCTGTTCTGTCAGTTGGTCGGCCAGTTCCTTATCTTTAGCCGCAATTTTTTCATCCCGTTCTTTTTGCAGGGCCTCCATTTGCTTACTTAGGCTGTCTATTTCTTCTTTGCTTAACTGTACCGTTTTCATTTTCAGTTGCAAATTAAAAATTTGGGGCTGATAGTTTGGCTCCACTTCGGCCGTATAGGCCTTTAATTCCTCGGCTATTCCGGCCTTAAGCTCTGCCGCTTTTTTTTCCAGACGCTGAGTAAGCTCATTTTGCTTGGTCGTCATTTTTGCCCGAAATTCTTGTTCCAGAGTAGCCTGTACGCCAGACATCACCTGATCGCCATAACTGCCGGACGGTGAGAGATTACCTGACGGGGTTGCAGCGGCACCGGTCTGGGCTGCGGCCAGCTGGGCTTCCAGCGTAGTGATAGCCTTTTGCAGCGGCTCATGCTCGCTGTATTTCGGATGGGCCTGCACCGCCTGCCGCATATCGATAACACCGACTGTTGGCGCGGCGGGAGGAGGCGTTGTATTTTGTTGGGAAGACCGGGAACTGCAACCGGTAACAAGAACTGCGGTAACTAAAAAGAGTAAAAAAATCGGTACCTTTCGATTCATTCCGGCTCCCCCCTTTCTAGTGAAGAACCGAGCTGGATTACCTGCTCGGTTCAGTAAGCCTTATTTATTTGCTGGCGCCGATTTTTTTCAATACCTCATCGGTAATATCCTGGCCGCCATAGACAACATTACTTTTATCCAATACCACGGTCAAACCTTTAGCCGCCGCCACTTCCTGAATAGCGCTTCTGACTTTATCCAGTACCGGCGCCATCAGTTCCTGCTGTTTTAAGCTCAAGCGTTGCGAAGTCTGCGAATAGTACTGCTGTTTTTCCTGGTCGTTCATGCTTGCCGTTTTGGCATCAAAATCTTTTTTGGCTTGGTCAATTTCCGCATTCATGGTTTCCTGCACTTTGGCAATGTCCGGATGCTGGGAAATGACCATCTGTTCGTTAATCACACCGATATTCGACTGACTGCTTGCACCTGCCGCGTAGGATAAATGGCTCTGCGATAAAGCCAGACCCACGATTCCCAACACAAAAAATAATGCAATGGCCACTGTAACCAGTTTTACCTGTTTCTTTTCCAGTTTCAACATTGTAACCCTTCTCTCTTGCCGTACGGCATCAATTTTGTCCTTTTCTATTATAACAAGGAGCTTCGGCTTGTTCAACCTACAAATTACCAACTAGCCGCAGCCAATGATCGTTTTCATCAACAACATATTCCAGGCTCGCAAACTCATGCAGCTTATAACGAATCCCCAGTTCATTGTGGTGATCCTTCACCGTATGCTCCAGGCGCATATCCCACGACGGACTCAAATGCTGCCGGAGCCAAAGAATATTTTTGCCATGAGTCAGTTCATACTTAAATCCGGCTGTTGTACTAGCGGTAAACCGGTGACCCCAGCCCGGTTCCAGCTCCCAGGATACCGTACCGGGTACAAAGCCGGCTTCAAAAAAGGCTTCATTGCGATTGTCCAGGTACTTGCCGATATGCAGCTTAGCCGAAGTATTATTCTCCTGCCGGCCAAAATCCAGATAACCTTCCAGCCACAATTTATAACGGCTGGTTTCCACCTGCAATAGTACATCGGTGTCCTGACCAGCATTGATGACCGGGTTTACCGTTAAGCCGTATTTCCTGATCGTCTCGGGCGAAACGGCCGTTGTCGCCAAAGCACCGGTAAAATAAGTGTTATGCCGCTCAACGAAAGCTACCGGCAATCCTCTTAACTGCCTACTTAACGCATCCACCGCAGGACGCATTTGGAACAACAGCAAATTGGGAATGGTCTCCGAACGCAGAGAAACCGTAGTGTTTTGAATGGTTTTCCCCATAGGTACCACTGACACCCGGATCATGGTATGCTGTCCCGGTACAATATCCATGCTGGGCCGAAATTCCGGCAACTGTTCATCGAATATATCGCGAATCAGCGTTTTAGTTACTGCTCCCGCCCAATCAACAGCGTCCACCGGCAATCCCAGTAAAACATTGTCAGCTTTTTCCTCCAGATTCCCCAGGTCTTTTTTAAGCAAAGCAACCATCTCCGGCGAAAGGCCGCCATAGTCATATTCCCAGTCAACCTTTTCCACCGTATCTCCCCAGGGAGCCACTTCCAGCGTAATGGTACTGTTATTGCCCGGCTCAATTTGTACCTGATAGATTTCATAACCAATGAGCACCCGGTCAAATACTTCCTGTATGATTTTTTCATAAGCCGCCTCATTAGCAGCAATATCTGCCACCTTATGACCCAGCAGCACATGCTCTCCTACCGTATTGACACTGGCCGCCATCCGCTTTGCCACCAAAACAGGCGGTTTAGCCGCTCCCGGAGCGGGAACAATGACAACAGTAATAGAATCTACCACCGTAGCCTCAGCCGCGCCCGCCACCGTAGGCAACAAACAGAATATAAGCAGCAAGCACAGCCTCAGGCAACAGCGCAAAGGCTTCTTGTTCATAGCAGGTACACCTCCAGGTGCAACGGTTTAACATTTTTTCTCATCAATGAATAGTGCAAGAGTCAGGCCTGCACCTGACTCTTGCCTGAACAATCGTTCTCTGTCGAGAAGCTTGTCCTCTATCCAGTTAGAACTGACCGCCAAAACTAAAGTGAGTTTTAGCGCCCTCCGAACCCTTAGCCAGATCCAGGCGAACCGGTCCCAGCGGCGTATTGACCCGCACACCGACACCGACACTGCCCTTCAGGTCGTTCAACTTATAGCCTTCGCCTTCCCAGGCGTTGCCGATATCACTAAAGACAACACCCTGTACCTTTTTGGCTATCGGGAAACGGTATTCCACCGAACCCAGCAGCATCTTATCGCCTTCAAACTGGTCATCGTCATAGCCGCGCAGGCTGTCGCTGCCACCGACATTAAACTTGCCGCTTTGCGGCATTTTGCCGTCGGCATAGCCTGCTTCCGCCCGCACTGCAACAACCTGGTCCTTACCAACCTTGTAATATTTGCGGCTTTCTGCCGTATATTTATTGAAATTGAACTCGCCGCCCATAAAACGGCCAGCAAATTCTGCCGATAAGGAATAGTAGCTACCTTCAGTCGGATTGAACACATTATCACGGGAATCATATACTCTTGATAAGGTGACACTGTGGGTCAAGCCGAAATTATCCTGTAAATATTCTGTATCATTACTTACATCTGTACCTGACACATGTTCCACATATTTGTCGTCCCGGCTTTTAAAGGTAATGAAATTTTTCATATACTCATTTTGCGGCCGGCCCAACGTAACATCCCATCCCTTGCGGTTCCGGTCGTAAGTCGAAAATGACTTGCCATTCTGATAATCGGTATACTCATTGGTCATATCATAAAAGTTAAAGCTGGCCGAAGTTTCCTTGCTGTCCAGCCAAGGCTTAGTATACCCAATGCTGTAGTTCTTATTGTTGGTATCGCCGCCAAACTCCCAGTGGATTTTGGCTTTGTCACCGGTTCCCCGGAAGTTATTGTCCCCCAGTTCAATAATACCGATTAACCCGTCATTCTCACTGTAACCACCGCCGATGGTAAAGGTACCGGTCTTTTGTTCCACCACATCGGTTTCCAGCACCACGGCATTGGGTTCTTTACCCGGGTTCAGTTTCATGTTAACGTCTTCAAAATAACCCAGGTTGTACACTTTCTGCATACTGCGGCGGGCATCCTTTACATTAAAAGGTTGTCCCGTTTTCAGTTTCATTTCACGGGTTATAACATAGTCCTTAGTCTTGTCGTTTCCTTTTACCTGGATGTCTTCCAGCATGCCTTCATTAATGGAAACGGTCAACACTCCGCCAGGACTCATCGACACATCACTGACCTTAGCCAGAATATAACCTTGATCATGATAATACTGTTCAATGCCTCTGGCATTTTCATTCAGCGTCTTAGTATTCAGGATTTTTCCTTTTTCCAGTTTCAGTATATCCGTAATTTTTTCGGTCGATACTTTGGTATTGCCCTGCACGACAATATCGGTCAATACAGGGTTTTCCATAACGGTGTATACTACCTTGACGCCTTCAGGCACTTCCGTAAAATTAGCTACCACATCAAAAAAGTAACCTAGTTCGTAAATTGCCTGCATATCCTGTTTGACAGCATCCGGGGTCAACGTACTACCCGGCTTTACCTTGACAGCCGCCATCACCGTGTCTTCCGGGATGGTGGCATTGCCGCTAACAGCAACAGCCGTAACCGTTTTACCGGTTATATCGGCAGCATATGCAGGAATCACAGCAGAAAAAACCATACTCAGCCCAAAAACGGCAGCTACCAGTAGCTGTCCATAGCGTCGCAGCTTTTCCATGAATGACCTCCTTATCTAGTTTTCCAGTACCCTAAAGTACTTCATACGGATAACAACCGCTGTTGGCAAACTATTGGCCCCGCAGCGATTTTCCCGCCACCCGGACCAATTTTTGCATTTCATCCGGTGATATGGTCTGTTCCTGTTTTTCAGGTGCAGCCGGGCGGGGCTCCGCATGAGATTTAGCAACCGGTGGAATAATCTGTTGAGTTTTGGCTGGCTCTTCAGCCGTCTGGGACGAGATTTCCGGCGGCGCCGGCTCTTCAGCAATGTTGGTCTGGGGATGTGCTGCAGCCTTGGAAATGCCGGACTGAGCCGTCAACTCCGTTCTTCCGGCCCCCTGACGGATAACCGCCGGCACGGGAACAGACTGCGCAGCCTGATTCTGCCACCAATACACACCGCCTGTGCCAATAACACCTGCCGTCAGAGCTAAACAAATAGCCAATCCATGACGCAGCAGCGGATATTTATAACGCCACTGCCGGGAGCGGTGCTCTTCCTTAACATGCTGCAATTCGGCCTGCGCCAGCAGCAAATCAAGTTCCCCCCGTATATCCCGCTCCTTGTCAAAGGATTCCTCAGCCCGTAATAGCCAATGGCGGGCCGATTGCAAACGCTCAACCATATGCTTTTTAAAATCAGCCATTTTCACCACTCCTATTATAACCACAATCCTATAGTCATGAGAAGAGGCCAGATTTTGGTCATCCAAAAATCGCCGAATCTAACTAAAATTTCAATATTTCTCGTTATTTTCTCGCATTATCTTACAGTTTCAGCCGTAATTCACCTGTTTAACCGGGTTCTAACCGTCGGCACAGCCGGCTCACTTCACCAATTCTGCATAAACTTGGACAGCATGCCGCGAATCCGGCGAATACCTTGCTTCTGCAGCCGATAAATATGGGAAATACTCATATCCAAAGTTTCCGCCAACTCTTTCGGTTCCTGCTCTTCCAGAAACACCCCGCTCAGTACCAATTGTTCCTTGGCCGGCAGGCGCTGCATGGCCTGCCGGACCTGATCCAGCAAGTAATTGTGCTCGGCCTGCTGGGAAACCGCCGGTGCGGTATCCACCAGATATTCGCCCAGAGTACCGCTTTCCTCGCCTTCCACCGGACTGTCGATATAAGTCCAGTTCTTCTTTCCCTCCCGCTCCAGGTAATTCATAATCCTTCCCTGAATGCGGTATTTAGCATACAGGCTGAAAGCGACGCCACGGGTATACTGATAGCTTTCTACCGCCTCAATCAGCCCCACCGTACCCTCCTGAATCATGTCCATAATGGCCGGATGATCCGTCCGGAACCGGGCCGCCGCTTTAAAGACCAGAGGCTGGTAATTTTCAATCAGCCGGCGGCGGCTTTCCAAATCGCCCGTTTCCTTATACTGCTGCCACAGCAAAGTTTCCTCTTCTCTCGTCAGCAGGGTAATCTTCTTCAATTCAGCCAGATAATGCGCGATGGTCATGCCAAATCAGCCCGCCTTCTCTCAATATACGCCAGATTAATTAAAACCGGTATCTGGCCTCTATACCCAGTCTATGATCTTTTTCATCATCGGTGCCGCCGGTTATGCTGATCCGGCGGGTAAGATCGTAGCGAAAATCCCATTTGTAGCTATTATGGTCAATGCCCATATTATACGTAACCATAAAACGGTCTGTCAAATATTTGCTTACTTCCAGATTATATCCCTCGCGTTGTCCTATTGAACCGCTGGCAGCAGAAGAGTCAGCATCCCCGTCCGTAAAGGTGTCGCGAATCACATGAAATTCATCGAGCCCTAAAGCATTCTGGAAAATATTTTCCACTTCACTGACAAACCGCAATTGCAGTCCGGCATCGAGCACACTCATCAACTCATCCTTACCCAGGCCGCTTTCTTTATTATCCTCGCTATAGTAGCGGCTGCGCAAAGTTAACAATGACAATAATTCCTGCTGACTCATCTCCGGATCGGATTCCAGGGTAAAGTTCATTTCGCTAACCGGGCCATTGATGCCCAGTGTCACTTTGGTTCTTTGCAGCTTGGTCTCGGCACTCAGCCGGAGGACCGGCTCAAACGAGCCAAACTGACTGAATTCAGCCACCGCTTCCTTGATCGTAAATTGAGTCCGCAGATAACTGACCGTTCCCCGCTTGGCAAAGAAGCGGCCTGAAACATCCGGACGCTGTGTCGTGCCGGCAAAATTCACCCGGCCACCGACCTGGATATCGTACAAATAGGGATTATAGAGCCTTACCTTGTTGCCGGCCGATACTTCCAGATCCAAACCAAGATTGAGGTCAGAAGACTGCAGGTCAGGAACCAGAGGAATATCAATGGTATCATTCTCCAGCCGCAACCGCCCGGCCAAAACCGGCCGGCCCCGATCACTTTTCAGCGATAGATTTCCGTTTACCGGGCCTCTGAAATATTTACTGGTAATGAACGGATTATTCAGCGCGGCAGTCAAATCGTAATCAGCCAGGGAAAATCCTTGCAACCGAGCTGAGCCGGTCACCTGATAAGAACCACTGCCCATTTGGCCTTCAAAGGTATTTACATTAATTTTATCATTTTGAAACTGAATATCAACCCCTACATTCTGGATGGGATCGTTTAACATGGCTAATTTCACAGTACCGTTTTTGACTGAGACGTGCCCGTTAATCCTTGGCCGGTCCAGCGTACCGCCAAGCGCCAGCTCTCCTTGGGTAGGCCCCTGGGCCCAGGAAATTTCCTTACTTAAAAACGGCAGAATGCTCAAATCGGCTTCATCCAGCCGGAGCTTAAGATCCATCTGTTCGCCGTTCTCCGTCTGCTGCCGCCGGGACGTGTCAAGTGCGGCAAGCGGCACAGTGCCGTAGGCGCTGGCCCGGTAAGGCCCCTTGCTCAACAGCAATTGATTCACATTGATCTTGCCGTCATCAAACCTAAACAAACCGTACAATGAATCAAACGAGGCATTTCCCACACTGCCCTGGGCAATTTCCAGTGACATGTCGGCATGGGGCTGCTTAGTCTGGCCGGAAAGCTGCGCCGCAAAGCCCAAATTCCCTTTCACGTCCACCGGACTGTCGGCCAGGACGGCCAGAAGGCCGGCATCAATATCCCTGCCGCCAACTTCCATCTGGATGGCCCCGTTAAAATCGGCCGTACCACGAATTGCTAAAATGCCTGTTCCCTGCTGAGCCGTAAAGGTATTGACGGTAAGAACATGGTTGACCAGCGAGGCATCGATCGAAATATTTTCCAAGGGATATTTTTTTATTTTACCGCTGATCATATTGCCACTAAGCCAGAAATTCGGTTCCGGCAGCACGCCGCTCATCCGGATGGTGCCATTGAGCAGCCCTTCCACTTCCTGAGCAGGCACATTCAGCACCGGCAACAGGGAAGCAAGATTGCCGTTGACCACATCCAGGCTGCCATATACCTCATTGGAGGCAATGTCGATTCCACCGCGGAAAGTAAAGCTTCCTTTATCCTGTAAAAACTTTAAATAAGCTACTTCCAGCTGATTATTGTGGAAAGTAAGGTTGGCAGACACTGCCGACAGATTCTGTCCGTTAAAGCTAAGCCGCTCTGCCGCCAGATCACCGTCAAACAGAGGCTGGTCTACCGTACCTGTCAGTTTGCCCGCAAAATTTGCCTGACCACTGACCGGGTAAGGGAAATTCACATGAAGTTTCCCCAAATCAATGTCTTTAGCCACGACGGCAAAATCTAAACGGTCATCGGCACTGACCGTACCGGTTACACTGATTTTCGTATTCAGCGAATCAATCATAAAATCCTGGATCGTGGTCACACCCTGTTTTCGTTGATAGCGGCCTTCCGCCCGGGCAATCAGCTGCCCACGGAAGCTGCCTTCCGTCAGGTGCAGTATTCCTTCCAGATTATAGTTTGAGAGCGGTCCGGTTACCCAAACCTCATTATCCACATTACCGGTTAATTTCTCACCGGGCAGTAGCCAATCAACCAGATTTTCCGCCCGCACCTGGTGAGACAAAATATGCAAATTCACCGGCCGGTCACCGCTAAGTCCAAGGCTGCCATTGATTTCATGACTGCCTGCCCCATGGGACAAAACCACCCGGTTCAGGCGAAGCAGTTCCGGCGTTGCCTCCAGTTGTCCCTGAGCCTTGGCAAAAGGCTGCTGTAAGACCTGTCCGTCGGTGGCTGTAAACTCACAGGAAAAATGAGGCTGCGTCAAAGTACCATCCACACTGCCATGAAGATTGGCTGTTCCCGCCAAAGGCAGTTTATCCACTACCCCGGCTAAAGACGCCAATGGCAGTTCCCGGCCATAAACAGTCAACCGTATTGGCTCGCCGGTTAAAGGCACCGTACCACTGGCCGTTACCGTTCCCTGCCCAATTTGGCCCTGTAAATAGTCGAGGTTTACAATGCCATTTCGGTGAAAGAAACCTGCTTCCAAACCGGTGAAGGAAACACCGGCGGCCGCGCCGGAAGCCATATGCACCGTACCGCCAATACTTGCATCACCGATAGCCCCCTGTCCGTCAATCAGGGCTGATACATCAGCATAGCCTGACAGGCCCGCTGTTCCCACCGGTACCGCCTGGGTATTAATATGACTGCCTGTAAGTTGCAGATAGTAAGCCATCCGTGCCGAATCAAACACGCCTTGAAGCGCTACATGCCCTTCCCAAAGATCGGCTTGTACATCCTCCAGGGTTACCAGCTTGTCAGACAAACGCAGCGAAGCTTTGCCGTTACTGACAGGCACACCGCTTACTGTTCCCTGGGGCAGGGAAAATTGACCCTTTACCGCAGGATTATCCAACCGTCCCGAGACAGCAGCCGAAAAAGCCACCGTGCCCTGCAGCGGCAATTCCACCGGCAGTACCGACGGATCAAAACCAGGCGAAGCGACCGTCAGATCAACCACCGGCTCCTGCCCGGCAAAAGTGATTTTGCCGCGCAAGGTCAGCGGCTGTTGCCAGACCTTCACCGCCGTATCAAAAAGATATACGGCTTTATCGGTAAACGCTATGTGGCCGTTGATATTCCGTACCGAGACCTGTTCCATATCCAGTCCGGCCTGCACCAGTTCGGCTTCACCGGCCAGTCGGCTATCGCCTTTGCTCTGCTGCCAATTGACCGTAACCTGCCGCAGCCGTCCTTCCACCGGTTTTAGAGCGCTTTCCGCCGGAAACAAAGCGGTAAAATCAGCCAGCGTAAGCTCTTCCGCCCAAACAGTCAGCGACTGGCCACTGCTGCTCTGTACTACGCCTTGTGCCTTGACCGGCTTGCCACCGTACAGCGCTGTTCCTTTAAGCGCAATACCCGGCTTGACGGAAAAATCAAACTCCCCCTGGATATCCGTCATAGCCCAGCTTTGTCCTGCGGCCCGGATAGCGGCAGAACCATTGATAATTTCCACAATTCCGTAAAACGCCTGCTCACTGCTGGCTTGTTGCTGCCATAAGTCTTCGATATTCCAGCCACCGGCCGGCCGGCGGTCAAGCTGCATCACCGGCTCCCGCACCGTAAGGCGGTCAATCGCCGCTGCTGCCGATTTTCCCTGCAAAACAGCCCATAGACTAAAATCTACCGTCACCGCCGGACTGCTGGCAACCAACGCCCGGTCTTTATCATAAACAGCCATATTGCGGACAGTGACCGAATGGAAAGAGTTAACTTTCAACTCCCCGACCTCCACCGGCACTCCCAAAGCATTCGATAATTCCTGTGCCAATGTTGGCGACAGGGACGCCATCACACTATAGCTTTTATTCATGCACCAGATACCGGCAGCGGCTATTGCCACAACCACTGCCAACAGTACTATCTCTTTTTTCATCCTGTCACCTGCCATGCCGCTTCTTTAAAGCATACTTATTTTTTGTTCTTCGACATGGCTGTAATATCTTCCTCTGTTACCAAGCCGGAATAATCTGCCACATTTTTTTCTATTGTAACCAGCGCAGAATACTTGTACTCTGCGTAACCTAAATACATGGATAATTTTGCAGGACTAATGGCCTTTATTTCAAGAAATTTTAACAAAGTACGAAATTGTAGAGACGTTTCGAATAGTTTAAAATACGCCCAAGCCAGAAAACCCTTGTCCATACTGTCCCGGTATAAAAAATGCCAGCCGCGTAAAGTCTGCCGGCTGGCATTCCTCTTGCTGCCGCAGTTGGCTGCGACAGATTATGTATTTTTCCAGTTATTGGACCGGCACACCCATGGCCCGTTCCAGATCAGCCTTGCTGGTGTTGTAATCATACAAAGCCTGGATATAGTTGGTCTTGGCTTCAGTCAGCGCTACCTGGGCATCCATAACGTCCAGGTTAGTTCCCACACCGGCCGTATAACGCACCTGGGCAATCTTGAAGTCTTCCTGCGCCTGATCAACCGCTACCTTGCTGGTATCAATCCGTTTTTCCGCTTCCTTCATGTTAAGGTAAGCCTGACGAACTTCCAGTTGAACACTGTCTTTGGTCTGATTTAGCGTGTGGCCGCTTTCTTCCAGAGTGGCCTCAGCTTGCTTCACGCTGGCCTTGGTAGCACCGGCATCAAAGATATTCCAGCTCGCTTTTGCGATAGCATACCAGTCCTTATGATTATCTCCCGGAAAAGTAGGATCACTTAAATCGGTTCCAGCGCTTACCGTAATAGTGGGACGATAACCCGCTTGAGCGTACTTCACAGCTTCCTTGTTGATTTCTTCACTCAGTTTCGCCTGTGCCAGTTCGGGACGTTGCTGCAATGAATAGGCAATGCAATCGTCCATGCTCAAGGCATAGGGCTCATAGCCCAGTTCCTGTTTAATCTGCAATTCGGTGCTTAAGGGCTGGCCCATGACATTATTTAAATTGGACACAGCCAGTTGGTAGTTATTCTCCGCTTTGATCAGCGACTGCTGTGCATTGGCCAGCTCCACCTGGGAACGAAGCACGTCGGTCTTAGCCACTGTTCCCACCTCAAACTGGGCCTGCACATTCTGCAAATGGGCCGTCAGATTTTCCACCGATTCCTTGTCCACCTGCACCAGGTTACGGGTCTGCAATACGGTAAAATACTTGCTTGCCGCATTATACTTCACTTGCTGCCGGGCGGCGTCAACTGCTAGATCGGCTGAAGTCAGTCCCAAACGCGCCTGCTTGATGCCACTTTCTACTTGGCCGCCGGTATATACATTCCAGCTAACCGACAAGTCGTTGCTAAAGTTTTTGCCTTCGGATGTAGTCTTATAATCGTAATCGTACTTACTAGCGGTGTGCGTTAAGGTCCCGCTGATCGATTTTCCCGCTTCTTTTTCCTTTACCTGCCAACGGGCATTTTCCCTACTTGAATTGGCTATTTTTATTGAATCGTTATTCTTGAGCGCTAAGGCGATACTGTCTTCCAACGATAACTCCATCGGCGCCGCCAGTACAGCCGCCGTGTTTAACAATAAAAAACCTCCGGCCAGCATAGCTGCCAAGTGTTTTTTCCATCGGTATTTTCCAGGCATACCCTTTCCTCCTAACATCTGTATCACTTACGCTGACTATATAGTCAACTCATTTTATTATATGGTAAAATGAGCCAAGTGTCAATTACAGTCAGCAGGCTTCTATTGCAGCAAAATCCCCCGGATTTTCATCGACGACGGCAGGCTGTCCACCTCTCCTGACCGCAGCCATTCCACCGGCAGATTGGCCATGGCGACTTCCAGTTCAAACAACAGATGGGCTTCCTTGGAGACGGCATACAGCGACTGATCGATCTGTTTGACCCCCTGCAAAGTACCCGCCTTTTTCATATCACCCAAAGTGGAACCAATACCGATGCCGTCTTCCGTTTTAAACCGCTCATCATATACCCGGATACCGTCAATCGTTTGCTGCTGTCCCTGGCGGCTGACCGAAACACTTAAGACCATAGCCGGCGCTTTCTTTTCCGGTACAAAAAGCTTAACCACCGGATAAGGAATGCCATCCCGGTTTTCAGCCTCGAAGGTTACCAGGCTGCGGTCATAATGACGGTACAGGCTTTCCACCGACCGGCCGATCTGAACATAACCGACCCTGCCGTCGGCCAGCAGAAAATCGGGATTAACTTCGGTAGCCGGCGTTTTTTCCGCCTGACCGGCAGTCGCGGCGCCGGGCTGTTTTTTATCGGCATTGCGCATTTTCTCCAGTTCCTCAGTCAGCCCTTTAGTTCCCGCCCTGGTCAGAGCATCGATAATCTGCGGATTTTTATAAGTTAAGGCCAGGGAAACCATCGTATTGCCGTACAAATCCCGGCCGTTAGGCTTGGCGCCGGTTTGCAGCAGCGCCGCGACCACCGCCGGCTGATTGTATTTAACGGCTAGCATCAATGCCGTGCTTTCATCAAAATTCTTTTTATTCACATTAGCACCCTGTTCCAGCAGCATTTGCACCATCTCCAGACGGCCAAACGCCGCCGCCGCCATTAAGGGAGTAAAGCCGTCACTTTCCCGCTGGGCATCCACATCCATCCCGGCCGACAAAAACAGGTTAACAATCTTTTGATTGCCGCGCCCGGCGTACTTGACCAGTTCAGCCGGCGACAGTTCGACTCCCAGCCCGGACAGCTGGTTTTCCGGACTGGCCTCAGCCTGACCGTGGTTTTTATACATACTGAAACCGATGAAAGTGCCTACACAGAGCACAATCACCAGCATCACACTGGCGGCAATCGTCATGGCATGCCGCTGAGAAAAGCTGCCCGGCATAGCCTCGCTCAACGCTTCTGCCTCTTGCTTCTCCGTCAAGCCCTCCGCGACAGCCTCGGTCACAGCCGGAGCATTCCCGTCCATCTTCCTCCGGTTAAAAAAAGGCAGCCTGCTATAGGAGAAACTCCCGGCCAGCTTACCAGCCCAAGCCGTTAGCTTAGCACCCAGGCCAACTTTTGCCGGTTTGTCCTCCACCGCCGGCTCAGGCACTGGAGTGGTCACGGGCGGCGCTGAATCAGGCAGGGGAGAATCAGAACGGTCTTTGCCGCTTTCCGGTACTGACGGAATTTCTTCCTGCTTCGGCTCATTCAGCTTAGCTAAAAAAGCCTCAATCTCATCCTGGCTCATCGGCCCTTCTGCCGCAGGATCGGGGCTTTCCGGCGCTGGCGGTGCTTGAGGCGCACTTGCCTCCGTATTCATAGAAGCCATCAATGCTTCTATTTCCTCCGGTGTCATCATATCATTGGAAGAAGGCATGGCATTCTCTCCATTACTTGAAAATTTAAATATAAATACAAAATAAACAAAATAAGCTTGCTATATTATTCTATTTTTCTACAAAATTTCCTGTCTTTTTCGGGAAATTACCAGGAATTTTTACAAGCCGTCCCCCTCTAGGTTATCCCCGGTCCGATTGACAATCTGTTTTGCCCTATGATACCATAGGACTATAAATACCAAGGGGAGTAGCCTTACAGCATATGTCGTCAAACACGGATTTTTTAAATCCCGGCTATGCTGGCAATTTTCTTTTGCAAGCCAGACCTTGACTCACGAATGAGGCAGGGTCTTTATTTTTTGGGAGGCGATATAGCAATGGATTTCTTACCCTCTTTTTCGCTCGAATGGCTATTAGGATTCGGCGGCATCATGCTGATTGATTTGGTATTAAGCGGCGACAACGCCGTAGTCATTGCCCTTGCCAGCAAAAATCTGCCACCTAACGAACGGAAACTGGCTATTCGCTGGGGTAGCGCCGCCGCCGTAGGACTGCGCATTGTACTTACCTTCACGGCCGCCTCCCTGCTGGATATCCCCTATCTCCGGTTTGCCGGCGGATTGGCACTCATCTGGATTGCCATCAAACTGCTGGACAAGGACGAGTCCGAAGTAACCTGCCACAAGGCCGCCTGTCTGCGGGAAGCTATCAAAATGATTGTCCTGGCCGACGTCATTATGAGTCTGGACAATGTATTGGCCTTGGCCGGTGTAGCCAATACCGTGCCGGAAGGCAAATACCTGCTCATTGTGCTCGGTCTGCTGGCCAGCATTCCCCTGGTCATGTTCGGCGCCCAGGTACTGAGCCATTTAATGGACAGATTTCCCATTATCGTGTATGCCGGTGCCGGCATTCTGGGCTATGCCGCTTCGGAAATGATCGCGACCGATCCGGCACTGCACGCTTTCACGGCCAATTATCAGACTCTTCTCCACATCACTCTGGTAGTGCTGGTGTTGGTGGTCGGCTATGTTCAAAAACACCGTGCAGTCCGTTAACATTCCATGACAATATGCCAAGAGGGAAGCTGCGTCACCTGTACCACTGCAGCTTCCCTCTTGGCATATTGTTTTTAATGCTAACTGCTCCAGGAGGAACTGTCACCATACACTGTCCCGGTATTTTCATACGACTGAATGGCGCTGACCAGTTGACTTTGGCTAACGCCACTTACCGAGTTGCTGTCCGCCTGCTCCGGCGGTGGTGGAGGCGGCATCATGCCCGACTGCCCCTGAGCTGTATTCAGCAAGGCCTGCAATGCGCTCAAATCGGAATCGGTTACCGTGCCGTTTTTTACCTTTTCCAGAAAGGACTGCAAGGTCAGTGTACTGTCAGTCGCATCGGTGCTGTCAGATGTTGTTTGCGCAACCCCGGTCTGGCTGCCCGATTGCGCCAGGACACCCTGGATACCGCTTACATCGGTTCCCGTAGCCGTACCGCTTTGCACCCTGTCCAGAAAAGCACTGATAGCATCCTCGTCACTGGTTGTCGACGTAAGGTTGTCCATCGATGGCGGCGGCGGTGGCATCATCATGGCCATAGCCATATCGCTGCTGGTCTCATCGGTTCCGTCATCGTCGCTGCTGCTGACAGGCAGCAGGCCCTGACTCATCATACCACTGAACAAGTCTTGAATCGAAGTGTCATCCAAATCAGTACTGCTAGTGGCGCTTTGCGCCTGGCTATCGTCTGTTGCGGTAGTGTCCGTAGTACTGTTTGTCGAACTATTTTTCCGGCTATGATGGGGATAATACATCCAGTTGTTACTAATAGAAGAAATTGACATTATTTCACTCTCCTTTACTGATAGTGGTCGCTGTAAGTTGCTTCCTGTTTTATTGTCGCGGTACTCTATTGGAATACACTTTGAAAATTAAACGAATATTCCATTGGCCAATAATTTTTTGAAAACTTTTATCGAAAATAGTCACAAAAAAAATACAGCTATTTATTAGCTGTATTTTTCTCAGGCTGTCGAAGAACCCATGGCTTTTTAGAAACCGAGAGCCATGGGTTTTCTATGTAACAAAGAAAATATTGAAAAAACGTAATAATAGACAATAAAAAAGATTGCTGACCCCCTACGCTAGTCTTGCGAGGTGATTGGCAATCTTCTTCATGTTTTGACAAGCAGCCGTTAGTAGCGCCTGCTCTTGTACGTGCTCCCTACCCCTAAACCGACAATAGCGAAGACCGTGCAGTTCTTTAGCATCTGCAAAGCTTCGCTCAATGGTTTGACTTCTCTTCTTATATAGCATCTTCCCCGACTTTGTAAGTCGGTTTTGTCTAACCCATTCTTTAGACTCTTCCCACACATGTCGCGTGATAATCTTTTTATGGGTCTTAGAGCGGGTGCAACTTTCTAGCATAGGACAGCTCTTGCATATCTTGGGGTCACAATGGTATTCTTGGTAGCCTTCGCGGTTAGTAGTCCGATAGACTAAGTCTTGTCCGTTAGGGCAAACATACTTTGCATTTGCTTTATCAAAAGTGAATTTCCACTTAGGAAATAGTCCTTTGGTTGACTGAAACCGTCTGTTGCCAATTACAGCAAATATTTTTTTAGCTTGCAGCTCCTTGCAGATAGATGCTGTTAGATAACCGGCATCAAGTGCTACCGCTTCTACTGCAAATTTGAACCTTTCAGTTTGTCGTTCAAGTCTTTCGATGTAAGGAGAAGCATCGTGTACGTTTCCGGCGGTGATATGAACATCGGTGATGATGTTATATTTAAAATCGACTGTACGATGGTCTAAATAAAAGAACCCTTCCGGTTTACCCGTTCGATACATATAACCACTTTCCGGATCAGTTTTGTTTATTTTTACTTCCCTTTCCTCAACCACTTCCTCTCTAATATCTAGGGCTTTTTTCCATGTTCTTCGCGATCTTGGTTGATTGCCGAGCCTAGTTGCTCTAAATAGGCCTGAGTGGAGGGAAAGACCATTTGTTTTTCCCATTTCTTCTTATTGGCGTTTGCCTTAAGATGGGTAGAATCAGAGAAGAGAACACGCCCACCCACCATGCGATGGCGCATAGCCTGCTCGACGATTTCATCAAAGATTTCCTGAAAGATAGTGGTGCCTTTAAAACGAGAGTGTCGGTTCACACTTATCGTGGTATGGTCAGGGACAGGATCAGTCAGGCCTAGCCCTAAGAACCAGCGGTAAGCGTTGTTTGCCTGAATCTCTTTTTCGAGCTGTCGCTCAGAACGAATACCATATAGGTACCCTATAAAAATCATCTTAAAGAGTATCACGGGGTTTACAGGTGGACGGCCATTGTCCTGGCAGTAGTAGGGTTTGGTCTTCTCATATATAAATGAAAAGTCTATGTATTTTTCTATCTTCCTGAGAAGATGGTCCTCAGGAACTAATTGGTCGATACAAACCCATTCAAATTTCATTTGTTGGGGTGCTCGTTCTTTTAGCATATCGTTACCCTCCTAATAAAATTAGGTCCATATAGATTATTTCTACATGGACCTTCAAAAACCATTTTCATAATTATACTTTTTCAACAAGCTGA